>CADAQV010000037.1 GCA_902790095.1 uncultured Lachnospiraceae bacterium
CCCCGCAGATGACAGGCTGATAGAAAAGCTTGCGGGAGCATTTGACAGCGCAAAGGATGTGACCGTTGCCGCGGCATACGGAAGGCAGCTTGCAAAGCCCGGAAGCGATATCCTGGAGAGATATTCCAGAAACTACAATTATCCGAAAAGGTCATGCATAAAGACAAAGGCCGATCTTGATACACTTGGAATAAAGACGTTCTTCTGCTCAAATGTATGCGCCATGTACAGAAGAGATATCTATCTTGGGGGCGCAGGCTTCCCGGAAAGAACCATATTTAACGAGGATATGATAAATGCCCGCGGTCTTATAGACAGGGGATACGGAATTGCATATGTTTCGGATGCAATGGTGTTCCATTCCCATTCGTATACGCTTAAGAAGCAGTTCAAGCGGAATTTTGACCTTGCGTATTCGCAGGCTATGTATCCGCAGGTGTTTGGGGATGTAAGGTCCGAATCCGAGGGAATGAAATATGTCAGGATAATGCTTGGGACTCTTACAAAAAGGTTTCATTTCCTTTCCTGCATTAAGTTCTGCTTCCAGTGCGTCGCAAAATATGCAGGCTTTTTCCTTGGCAAAAGGGCGGACAGCCTGCCGAAATGCATAGTAAAAATCTGCACGGACAGCCCGGCGTTTTTTGAATGATATTTGTATGGATTTTTTGTTATAATAATGATATAATAAACAGAATGTTTTGCAAAAAGTGAGGTATAAAAAATGAGCAAGATCACAGTAACAAAGTGCGATATCGAAGGATTATATATCATCGAGCCTAAGGTATTCCCCGATGCAAGGGGCTATTTTGTCGAGACCTACAATCAGAGGGATTTTGAAGAAGAAGGCCTTAACATGGTATTTGTTCAGGACAACCAGTCCATGTCAAAGAAAGGTGTTTTAAGAGGCCTTCATTTCCAGAAGGAATTCCCTCAGGGAAAGCTTGTAAGAGTCATCAGGGGAGAAGTATTTGACGTTGCTGTCGATTACAGACCCGGAAGCAAGACTTTCGGAAAGTGGTTCGGAGTTTTGCTTACGGCAGAAAACAAGAAGCAGTTCTATATTTCAGAGGGCTTTGCTCATGGCTTTATTGTTCTTTCGGATGAAGCAGAGTTCTGCTACAAGGTTACCGATTTCTATCACCCAGGCGATGAGGGCGGCCTTGCATGGAATGATCCAAAGATCGGCATAAAGTGGCCCGGAGTCGTAGGAGAATATCCCGGATGCGCCGATGCTTCCGGTTACAAAATGGAAGACGGAACACCTCTTATCCTCAGCGAAAAAGATCAGAAATGGCAGGGCATAGAATAAATGGAACAAGGGTACAAATTTTCCCTTAAAGGTTATCTGAAGTATCTGAAAAGATATCGTTTCCTGATGGAACAGCTTGTTTCGAGGGATTTCAAGACAAAATATAAAAGGTCTGTACTCGGAGTATTCTGGAGCTTTTTGAATCCTCTTTTGATGATGGCAGTCCAGTATGTAGTGTTCACAGAGCTGATCTTCAGAGGCGGCGGTATTCCGCACTATGCCATGTACCTCCTTATAGGTATAGTCATATTCAACGGATTCAATGACTGCTGCAATCAGGCAATGAGAGCGATAGTGGGCAATGCGGGGCTTATCACAAAGGTATTTGTTCCAAAGTTCATATACCCGGCAAGCAAGGTGCTTTCGGCGAGCCTAAACATCATCCTTGCGATGATACCTCTTTTGATGGTAGCTTTGTTCAACAAGCTCTGGCCGCACCCTTCATGGCTGTTTATTCCGCTGGGGCTTTTTATGCTCATCATATTCATAATGGGAATGGGCCTGATGCTTTCAAGCCTTATGGTGTTCTTCAGGGACATAGAATTCCTCTGGGGAGTCTTTTCCACGGTATGGATGTATGCGACACCCATCATTTATGACATAAACATGCTTCCCGAATGGATGAGGCCCATAGAGCAGTTCAATCCTTTGTATCACTACATAACCTATATGAGAACGATAGTTATCGAAAGGGCGGTGCCCGGGCTCTATCAGCATGCATGCTGCCTCGGTATTGCGGTGGCATTCCTCATCATAGGTTCGCTGATCTTCAGGAAAACACAGGACAGATTCATTTTTTACATTTAACTTCAGGAGTTTTATTATATGGATATGGTCAGGGTGGAGAATGTCTCCATTAAATTCCGCCTTATGACGGATCATATTACGGGAATAAAAGAAACGATCATAGCAAAAGCCAAGGGAAAGCTCAAGTATCATGAATTCTGGGCGCTCAACGACGTAAGCTTTTCTGTTGAAAAGGGAGAGGTCCTTGGAATAGTCGGTCATAACGGTGCGGGAAAGAGTACCGTATTAAAGATCATCGCAGGTATCATGAAGCCCAATTCAGGCAAGGTCTATTTGGGCGGAAATGTCGTTCCGATGCTCGAGCTCGGAAGCGGTTTTGATTACGATCTTACCGGCAGGGAGAATATTTTCCTAAACGGCGCGATACTTGGATACTCAAAAGAGTTCCTTTACGAAAAGTATGACGAGATACTTGCCTTTTCCGAGCTTGGAGAATTCATCGACAATCCCATAAGAAATTATTCTTCGGGAATGCTTATGAGGCTGGCTTTTTCCATAGCAACCATAGTTCAGCCCGAGATACTTATCTGCGATGAGGTTCTGGCCGTAGGTGACGAAAGATTTCAGGCAAAGAGCTACAAAAAGATGATGGAGCTTATGAACGGCGGTGCGACAGTCCTTTTCGTGTCGCACAATATCGATCAGATCAAGAATATGTGCAAGCATGTCGTGTGGCTTGACCACGGACAGGTGAAGATGACGGGGGATGCCGAAACGGTATGTAACGCATACCGCGAATGGCTCTACAGACCGGAGGAAGGATAATGTTTGAAGTAACGGTAGTAATACCAAATTACAACGGAATAGCCTTTCTTGAAAGTTGCATGGACAGTCTTAAAAACCAGAGTTTTAAGGACTTTTATACCTATGTGATCGACAATGCCTCAGTAGATGGAAGCGCAGAGTATCTTAAGAAGAACTATCCGTGGGCCAAGGTATTTGAAATGGAAACGAACCTTGGGTTTGCGGGAGGCGTGAATGCCGGCATAAGGATGGTAAAGACACCGTTTGTGATCCTTTTAAACAATGACACCGCAGTCGATAAGGATTATATAAAAGAGCTCCTTGCAGCGATAAAGAAAAGCAAAAGGATCTTTTCCGCAAGCCCTAAGATGATACAGATGTATAAGCCTTCTCTTATGGATGATGCGGGAGACCTCTATACCATAATGGGCTGGGCCGCTCAAAGAGGCGTCGGAAGAGATGTAGGAAAGTATGACAAGGATCTTAAGATATTTTCCGCATGCGGAGGCGCGCCCATATACAGAATGAGCGTACTTAAAAAGATCGGTCTTTTTGATGAAAACCATTTCGCATATCTTGAAGATATCGATCTTGGTTACCGTGCAAAGCTTTACGGATACAAAAATGTTTATGCCTCGCGCGCAAAGGTATTGCATGTCGGAAGCGGTACAAGCGGCAGCAGGTACAATCCGTTTAAGGTAAAGCTTGCAGCAAGAAACAGCGTATATGTAAATATCAAGAATATGGCGCCCTGGCAAATAGTTCTTAACGGTCCTTTTCTTATAATGGGACATTTGATAAAACTTATGTTCTTTAAAAAGATGGGCTTTGGTAAAGACTATAAAGAAGGCCTTATAGAGGGCATAAAGACTGCGGGCAAGTGCAAAAAGGCATATATGCACGCGGGCTTTGGCAGGCAGGTCGCAATAGAAGGCGATCTTATCCATTCGACACTTATTTATGTAAAGGAATTTTTGGCCAGAAAGCTGACCGATAAAAAAGAGAAATGAAAAAGGATAAGCAGACATTAGTCAATACTGTACATGTGATCCTGGATATCTTAATGATCATGCTGGCCTACGCTCTTTCGTATGTCATCAAGTTCGTCATAAAGAAAGATCCGCTGCTTTTTGAGTGGCGTCCTTCGGACTGGGTCGCAATAGAATACTACGCAAGGCCGATCCCTTTTGTCATTCTGGGATTTCTGATCATTTACACCTTCTGCGGTCTTTATTCGCAGAAGAGGATAATAGGCAGAAGAAGAGAGCTGTCAAGGATGTTAGTTGCCAACATCATAGGCATCCTTGTGTTCGTAACTTTGCTATATTTCTTCAAGAAAAGCTACTGGTTCTCGGGCGAGTTCATTTTCTATTTTGGCATCCTGAACACGTTTTTCCTTGTGATCGAAAGAGTCCTTATAAGAAAGATGCTTTCGAGCATCAGGAAGAAGGGATTCAACCAGAAACATATCCTTCTTGTGGGGTGCAGCCATTCTGCGGATGATTTTGCAAAGCGTGTAAGGGAGAATCCTCAGTGGGGCTACAATATAAGAGGCATACTTGACGACAAGAGAGCTATAGGAAGCTTTTATTCGGAACTTCCAATACTTGGCAGGACGAGTGAACTTGCGGAATACCTTGAGAAGAACCAGTTTGACGAGGTAATGATAACTCTGCCGCTTTCTCAGTACGACAGACTGAAAGAGGTGGTTGCCGCAACCGAAAAGGAAGGCATACACACCAAGTTCATACCCGATTATTCGGATGTTATCCCTTCAAGCCCGTATACGGAAGATCTTTTGGGGCTTCCCGTTATCAATATCAGGCACGTTCCTTTGATGGACGGTCCAAACAGATTTGTAAAAAGGGCTTTTGATATAATTTTCGGAAGCATATGCCTTATTGTTTTTTCCATCCCCATGATAATATGTGCGATACTTGTAAAGTGCACATCCAAAGGTCCCGTACTTTTCAAACAGGAAAGAGTGGGGCTTCATAACCGTCCTTTTACAATGTACAAGTTCCGTTCGATGACCGTTCAGACGGACGAAGAGGAAAAGGATAAGTGGACTACGAAAAATGACATGAGAGTAACAGGAGTCGGCTCATTTATGAGAAAGACCAGTCTTGATGAGCTGCCGCAGCTTTTTAATGTCATAAAGGGTGAGATGAGCCTTATAGGCCCGAGACCCGAAAGACCGTTCTTTGTTGAAAAATTTAAGGAAGAGATTCCCAGATACATGGTGAAGCATCAGGTGCGCCCGGGCATGACGGGCTGGGCACAGGTAAACGGCTTCAGAGGGGATACATCCATAAGAAAGAGGATAGACTGCGATCTTTATTATATCGAAAACTGGACCTTCGGTTTTGACATTAGGATCCTTTTCCTCACAGTGTTTAAAGGCTTTGTTAACAAGAACGCATATTAGTTTTTTGCCGGAGGCTGAAAATGGACAAGACGCCGGATAAGAAAAAGAATAGGAAAATGACCAGGGAAGAGATCAGACACAGGAGAAGGAATATCGTCCTTTTCACCGCAGAATGCGTTGTCTTTCTAGTGCTTCTTATGGTCATTTTCTTTCTTTACGAGGTGAGCAAGCTTAATATACAGCCTCTTGATTCGGGAAAGATAGCCACCAATGAGGCGGTAAGAACTGCCGATAAAGGGACAAAAAACAGCACAGAGGCTGCAACAAGGGATAACCGCCCGGATAATTCGGGTGCGATAATCGATATAAATGTTCCTGATACCTTCGAGGACATAGAGACCGATGAAGAAGAGACAGAACCCCAAAGCGAGACTGAAGCCTGGGGAAAATACAAGGCGCCCTTTGGGGATGAAGGTTATACTACCATAGTCATATACGGCGTTGATACAAGAAAGCCGGGAGTCAATTATCTTTCGGGAACGAACAGCGATGTAATGATCCTTTGCAGTATCAACAACGAGACCCACGGCATACGTCTGTGCTCGGTCTACAGGGATACTTTGATGAAGTTTTACGGCAGGGAGGATTACGGAAAGGCAAACGCGGGGTACGGACGTTTCGATGTTTACGAATCCATAAATACCCTCAATATGAACCTTGACCTCAACATTTCCCAGTTCATAAGTGTCGACTGGACAGCGGCCATAAAGGTCATCGATGTACTTGGCGGTGCTGTTGTGGAATTAAAACCCGAATTCTACGAGATACCGCTTGCGGAGTCGCCAACAGGCAAGGTGCCGTATTACAACGGATATATAACTGAGCTTGTCGAGTCGACCGGCATCGAATCGACCCATATTCCGCAGGAATACTTTGACGGCAGGAAGTTTTTGGCTGACGGCGTGCAGGCAGTGGCATACATGAGGCTCAGGCACACGGATTCGGACCTTTCAAGAACAATGAGGCAGAGGTCCGTCATAGCGCAGATTTTTGAAAAGGCCAAAACATCGGGGCTTGGAACGCTTCTTGAGGTCTACGATGTGGCGAGCGAATATGTTGAGCTTTCACTTACCGAAACAGAGCTTTTGGGGCTTTTGTACAACATTCTTGATTATAAGATGGAAGGTACATGGGGATATCCTTTCAGGCTCTACACGGGTGAGGATTTTGAAGGCCGCCTAAAGTACAATATGATAACCGTCGACCTGGTCGACAATGTCAAAAGGCTTCATGAATTCCTGTATAATGACCCTGATTATGTTCCAACGGACACGGTGTACCGGCTCGATAAGGAACTTAGGGAAAAATTCAATTTCAATGACAACTGGGAGCCGAATTTCAAGACAGGAAAGTATTCGATCATAGATACGGGAAGATTCAACTAAAGATAAAAAATGTTTTTCAGGGGGAAAATATGGATCTAATATTTATCGGAGCAGACCATGAGGTCACCGGAAGCTGCCATTATTTATATGTCAACGGAAAGCACATTTTAGTGGATTACGGTATGGAGCAGGGCAGGAACATCCTTGAAAACGCTCCACTGCCTGTTGCAGCCGCAGATATCGACTATGTTATCGTAACGCACGCGCATATCGATCACACGGGTATGCTTCCAAAGCTCTACGCTCAGGGCTTTCGCGGGGAGATACACTGTACGACCGCAACGGCTCAACTGTGCGACATAATGCTTAAGGACAGCGCGCATATCCAGGAACAGGAATACGAATGGAAAAAGAGAAAAGGGCAGAGAAGCGGCCGTGAGGTCATTCTTCCTGTCTATACCATGGAGGATGCTCTCGGCGCCTTAAGCTGCTTTGTATCCCATCATTATGAAAAAAAGTTCACCCTTACGGAAGGCGTTGAAGTAAACTTTGTCGATGCGGGTCATCTCCTCGGTTCGGCTTCCGTTGAGATGTGGCTTACCGAAAACGGTATAACCAAAAAGATCGTTTTTTCGGGCGATATAGGAAACACGAATCAGCCCCTCATCAAGAATCCGGTGTATATAAAAGAGGCCGATTATGTCGTGATGGAAAGCACATATGGCGACAGAAGCCACGGCGACAGAGATAATTACGAGGAAAAGCTTCTTTCGATAATGCTGGATACCTTCGGCAGGTGCGGAAATGTGGTCGTTCCCTGTTTTGCGGTCGGCAGAACGCAGGAGATGCTGTATTTCATCAGAAAGATCAAGGAAAGCGGAAAGCTCGGACCTTTCCAGAACTGCCCGGTATATGTGGACAGCCCCATGGCAATAGAGGCGACAAATGTTTTCCATGCAAGCATAGAAGAGTGCTTTGACGAAGAGGCAAAACAGCTGGTCGAGGCAGGTATAAACCCTCTTACTTTCCCCGGACTCAGGCTTTCGGTAAGCAGCGAGGAATCAAGGCGTATAAATGACGATCCCATGCCCAAGGTAATCCTTTCGGCAGCCGGAATGTGCGATGCCGGACGAATCAGGCACCATTTAAAGCATAACCTCTGGAGAAGGGAATGCACAATTTTGTTTGCCGGATATCAGGCCATAGGAAGCCTCGGAAGAGTTTTGCTAGACGGCGCGGAGACGGTTAAGCTCTTTGGCGAAGAGATAAAGGTCGAAGCAAAGATGGAAAAGATCTCCGGCATATCAGGCCATGCGGACAGGGAAGGCCTTCTTGAATGGATAGGCGTTTTTGAGAAAAAACCGAAGCAGATATTTATAGTACACGGCGAAGACGAAGTCACAACAATATTTGCAAAGGCTGTGGAAGATCAGGAAGGCGTACATACAGACGCTCCCTACAGCGGCAGCATATATGATCTTGCAAGGGGCAAGTGGGTAAAGATAGCCGAAAAAGTGCCATATGTCAAGCCTTCAAAGGCTGCTGCGGCTCAAAACTCTGCGTTTGAGAGGCTGCTTGCTGCGGGCCAGAGGCTCTTAAGCCTTATCAGAAAGAACGAAGGACTTGCAAATAAGGATAAAGCAAAGTTTACGGATCAAATCAATTCTCTTTGTGATAAATGGGAGAGATGAATAAAAGGAGACATCATGAACAATTTTACAGGTACATCGGATTATATTGCGGGGGAAGAGCTCTTGGCGGCGGTAAACATCGCAATGGCTCTTGAAAAACCGCTTCTTGTAAAGGGTGAGCCCGGAACAGGAAAGACAATGCTCGCGGAGGCTATAGCAAAGGCACTCGGCAAGAAGCTCATCATCTGGAATATCAAATCCACCACAAAGGCACAGGACGGCCTTTACATCTACGATACCGTACAGAGACTCTATGACAGCCAGTTCGGCGGAGAAAATGTCGATGATATCGCGCATTACATACATCTTGGAAAGCTCGGCGAGGCTTTTGCATCCGATGAGCAGGTGGTGCTTTTGATAGATGAGATCGACAAGGCGGATATCGAATTTCCAAACGACCTTCTCTGGGAGCTTGACAAGATGGAATTCTATATCCACGAGACAAAAGAGACCGTGACCGCAAAGCACAGACCGGTGGTTATAATCACTTCAAATGCCGAAAAAGAGCTTCCGGACGCATTCCTTAGAAGATGTATCTTCCACTACATCGAGTTCCCCGAGCCCGCGCTCATGGACGAGATCGTAAGGGCACATTTTGACTCGATAGATGACGAGCTTTTAAAAGAAGCGATGAGAGTGTTCTACGAGATCAGAAAGATGCGCGATATCAGAAAAAAGCCCGCAACCAGCGAACTGATCGACTGGATCAGAGCGCTTCAGATAGGCGGTATCCCCACCGAAAAGATAGCAAAGGAACTTCCTTTTGTGGGAGTTGTTGTCAAAAAGGATGAAGATCTTGAGACGATCAGAAAGAACAAGGCAGGATTTTAATGTTCACACCATTTTTTTACTTGCTGAAAGCCAAGGGTCTTAACGTATCTACGACCGAATGGCTTGCCCTTATGGAAGCTTTAAACAAACAGCTTTGCGGGGCAAGTCTTACCAACTTTTATTATATGGGCCGTATGATACTTGTAAAATCCGAGACGGATTTTGACAAATACGACAAGGCTTTTCAGGAATTCTTCAAAAACATACAGAGTCCGGATGAGTTCTCCGAAAAGATGCAGGAATGGCTTCAGACGGAAGAAAGAGAAGACCTTCGCGACCGGATATCCTATGAGGACCGTGACACGCTTCTTAAGCGTGACGAC
>CADAQV010000038.1 GCA_902790095.1 uncultured Lachnospiraceae bacterium
CTAAGATGTGTAACAGAAGAAAGGCATATCTGGACACGGCCCTTTTTGCAAAAGGCGCCGCATGGATGGGAGTCAGTGAGGAATACCCCGAAGAGCTGTCATACCCTTACTGCATGATAGGACGCGGAAGAATACTTGCGGGCATCAGCATGTCGATGCAGGTAAAGGGAAATCAGAAATCGATAATCCTTCTTTCGGCCGGAGAACACTGGTACGGGACAAAGGGAAGCGTCGAATTCTTACTTGACGGGGCCGATTCACTCGATCTTGAAGTTCTTCCCGCAGGAACCAAAAAGCCCTTCGTAAAAAAAATATCCCTTGGAGAGATGCCTATCCGCGCGAAGAGGACCACAAGAGTCCATCTTGATGTGGAATTCATTTCCGAAACGATACTTAAGGTAAGGATCAGCGACATGGGCTTCGGAGACATATTCCCGTCTTCGGGCTGTGTGATCGAAAGAGAACTTGAACTTTAAAAAAGAAAAGGAACAGACAGATGAGCGGTTATATACTTTGCTCGGGGGCACTTGCTGAGCATCCCTTTCTCCTTCGGGAGATGAATCTCATGATATACAGCGCCGAAGAGCTATGTTATTATATCTACCATGATTATCCACTTATTGAGGATGATTTTTTCAGCGACGAGCTTTTGTCTTTTTTGGAGGACGAGCTCGGGCATTCGTATGAGGCAAAGGTCCTTCGAGACATGAAAGAGGAGAACCAGGGGCTTGTCCTTATGCTGATGTCGGTACTCAGGCTGTCTTGAAAGGGGACATTATCTTTCTGCAATACAGATATATCATCTGTTTGACAGCGAAAGAAAGGACCCTGCGCTCGGCGCGGACTTTTATATGCTCGTCAACCAGCATATGGCCATAGGGTATGTGAGGCTCGGTCTTAACAACGAGGCGATGCTTGCATACATGCAGGCCTTTGAGGCACAGCCCACAGAGGAGCTCACAAAGCAGATATATCAGTTCTCGCTTTTTACGAACATACCGTTAAACGGCAAGATCTACAATTTCATAAAGCCCGAATGGGAAGCTGCATGGAGGGGCGAATTCGAAGAGATCGAAGCACAGGGAAGCCTGCTTGCCACGACAGGTCCTACGGTTGGCATGTTCACCAAGGATTCCATGAAGCGCAAAGAAGCTTTAAAGACTTATATAGATGGCATAAAAAAGAATTACAGAACAGCTATTTCATGACCTTTTTATAAGGACATCATCTTAAATATTTTCTGCCTTGCCGCCGAGGAGGCGGCAAGAGCTTTTTAGGTTTTATCAGGAGGAGAAAATGAGCAGGCAACTTGAAAAAACATACGATCCGTCGGACATAGAAGGACGTTTGTATCAGAAGTGGATGGAAAAGGGATACTTTCACGCTAAAGTGGACAAAACCAGGAAGCCCTTTACGATAATCATGCCCCCGCCCAATGTTACGGGGCAGCTTCATATGGGACATGCCCTTGACAATACCATGCAGGATATCCTTATCCGTTACAAGAGGATGCAGGGCTATGAGGCTTTATGGCAGCCAGGAACGGATCACGCCGCTATCTCAACGGAAGTAAAAGTCATAGAGAAGCTTAAAAACGAAGGCATCGACAAAAAGGATCTGGGCCGCGAAGGCTTCTTAAAAGAGTGCTGGGACTGGAGAAGCAAATACGGTTCAAGGATCGTAAACCAGCTTAAAAGACTCGGTACTTCGGCAGACTGGGACAGAGAAAGATTCACCATGGATGAAGGCTCCACGGCGGCTGTCATGGAGACCTTTACAGGGCTCTACAAAAAGGGCCTTATCTATAAGGGTTCAAGAATAGGCAACTGGTGCCCTGTCTGCAAGACCTCCATTTCGGATGCAGAGGTAGAATATGAAGAGCAGGCCGGATTCTTCTGGCACATCAATTACCCCGTAAAGGGCGAAGAGGGCAGATTTGTCGAGATAGCAACCACAAGACCCGAGACCATGCTCGGCGATACTGCCGTAGCCGTAAACCCCGAAGACGAAAGATATAAGGATATCGTAGGAAAGACTCTTATACTTCCGCTTGTGAACAGGGAGATACCCGTCATTGCCGATTCATATGTCGACAAGGAATTCGGAACAGGCTGCGTTAAGATCACTCCCGCTCATGACCCCAACGACTTCGAGGTAGGTAAGAGACATGACCTTGAAGAGATAAACATCCTTAACGACGACGCCACCATAAACGAAAACGGCGGAAAATATGCCGGCATGGACAGATATGAGGCAAGAAAGGTCATTGTTGCGGAACTAGAAGCAATGGGCCTTCTTGTAAAAGTTGTTCCTCACAGCCACAACGTAGGTACGCATGACAGATGCGGCACCACAGTCGAGCCCATGGTAAAGAACCAGTGGTTCGTAAAGATGGGCGAGCTTATAAAGCCCGCCGTGGAGGCTATCAAAAACGGAGACATAAAGCTCCTTCCCGAAAGAATGGAAAGGACATATTTCAACTGGACCGACAACATCCGCGACTGGTGCATCTCGCGTCAGCTCTGGTGGGGACACAGGATCCCCGCATATTACTGCACGGGCTGCGGCAAGATGGTCGTAGATGCCAAAAAGGTAGAGGTGTGTCCCGACTGCGGCGCTAAAATGGAGCAGGACCCCGATGTTCTTGATACATGGTTCTCATCAGCTCTCTGGCCTTTCTCGACACTCGGCTGGCCGGAAAAGACAGAGGAGATGGATTATTTCTATCCAACGGATGTGCTTGTAACAGGCCAAAGAAGAGACCCTTCCACACTGTATTGTTCCACGGCCTTGTAAGAGATTCGCAAGGCAGAAAGATGTCAAAATCCTTAGGCAACGGTATCGATCCTTTGGAGGTCATCGACAAGTATGGCGCCGATGCGCTCCGTATGACTCTTATGACCGGAAATTCCATCGGAAACGACATGCGTTTCTACTGGGAAAGGGTAGAGGCTTCAAGAAACTTTGCAAACAAGATGTGGAACGCTTCAAGGTTCATCATGATGAACATGGAGAAGGCCGATATCAGCAAAGTAGAGTTAAAAGACCTCCTGATGGCCGACAGATGGATCCTTTCAAAGGTAAACTCACTGGCAGCCGATGTCACATCGCTTCTTGACAGATATGAGATGGGCGTTGCTCTTTCAAAGGTATATGATTTTGCATGGGAAGAGTTCTGCGACTGGTATATCGAAATGGTCAAGCCCAGACTCTGGAACGAAGACGACGATACAAAGGCCGCAGCCATCTGGACACTTAAGACTGTTCTTATCCAGATCTTAAAGATGCTGCATCCTTACATTCCTTTCGTAACCGAAGAGATATTCTGCAACATCCAGGACGAAGAAGAGAGCATCATGGTATCTTCATGGCCCGTATATAAGGATGAGTGGAATTTTGCCGAAGAGGAGAGCGCGCTTGAGACCATCAAGGAGGCCGTACGCGTTATCCGCCAGGCGAGAGTCGATATGAACGTTGCTCCCAGGCACAAGGCATCCGTTTATGTCGTTTCCGAAAGCGAAAAGGTAAGAAATATCTTTAAGGACAACGAGGTATTCTTTGAAAACCTCGCTTCCGCAAGCGCTGTAAACATTCAAAGCGACAAGACAGGTATCGATGACAATGCCGTAGGTGCTATGATCCCTCACGCAGCCATCTATATCCCGCTTGCCGAACTCGTGGACATTGAAAAAGAAAGGGAAAGACTTCTCGGCGAAAAGGACAGACTTGAAAAAGAACTTGCAAGATCAAAGGGAATGCTTTCAAACGAAAGATTCATAAGCAAGGCTCCGGAAAGCAAGGTTTTAGAGGAGCGCGAAAAGCTTGCAAAATATGAAAATATGATGGAGCAGGTGCTTGAAAGACTTAAGTCGCTTGGATGAACATATTCAGTAGGGCTAAAGGGTAGAAGAGATGATAATGGGAAAAAAGCTGTTATTCATTTATAACGCAAACGCCGGTATGGGAAAGATCAGGCCGTCTTTGTCAAAGGTCATAGAAAGGCTTTGTCAGGTCGGCTATGATGTGACCATCTATGCAACTCAGGCTGCCGGAGAGGCGAGGGATATCGTCACAAGACGCGGCGAATCGGTGGAAGTTGTGGTATGTTCGGGCGGCGACGGAACCATAAACGAGGTCATTGCCGGAGCCATGAGGCTTGATAAAAAGCCCAGGATAGGCTATCTTCCAACAGGCACCATGAACGATTTCGCAAAGAGCCTCGGCATACCGGGACACCCATTAAAAGCAGTGGAAACGGTCGTTGCGGGGCATGCATATTCATGCGACATCGGGTCGTTTAACGGACGCAACTTCAACTATGTTGCGGCATTCGGCGCATTTACCGAAGTGTCCTACCAGACTCCGCAAAGGAATAAGAATGCTCTCGGAAAGATGGCATACTTTGTCGATGCGATAGGAAGGCTGCCAAAGCTTCGGGGCTATCATTTAAGGGCAAAAGCCGATTCAAGATACATAGAAGGCGATTTCATCTACGGTATGATCTCGAATTCAAAATCCGTGGGCGGCTTCATGCTGGAGGATAAGAAACACAAGATAAGCCTGTGTGACGGAAAGTTCGAGCTTATCCTTTTAAAGAATCCGCAGAACCCCATAGAGTTCGAACAGGTCATACAGTGCGCGCTCACACACAATATCGACGGTAACAATCTTGTAGCGCTTAAGGCATCTAATATCGAGATAAAAATGGACGAGCCCGTCAGCTGGACATTAGACGGCGAAAACGGCGGGACATGGGAAACAGCAAATGTTTTCTGCCGCAAAGGTGCGATCGACATATTTGCGGGGAATATGGGCAGGAAAAAGAAGATAGGGTAAAAGGTCATGAGAATTGGATTTGACAACGAAAAGTACTTAAAAATGCAGTCCGAACATATCAGAGAAAGAATCGAAAAGTTCGGTGATAAGCTCTACCTCGAATTCGGCGGAAAGCTTTACGACGACTTCCACGCATCAAGAGTGCTGCCGGGCTTCGAGCCGGACAGCAAGCTCAGAATGCTCATGAAGCTTGCCGACAAGGTCGAGATCGTCATAGTAATAAATGCCGGCGATATCGAAAAGAACAAGGTCAGGGCAGACCTTGGAATAACATATGACAAGGATGTCATAAGACTTAAAAAAGTGTTTGAAGACAGAGGCCTTTATGTGGGCAGCGTCGTGCTGACACGTTTTTCGGGTCAGAAGGGAGCACTGGATTTCCAGGAAAAGCTCGAAAAGCTCGGAGTCAAGGTATATCATCACTATGATATAGACGGCTATCCTTCAAACATCGCCCATATCGTAAGCGACGAAGGCTACGGAAAGAACGATTATATCGAGACCTCAAGACCTTTGGTAGTCGTAACCGCGCCGGGCCCGGGAAGCGGCAAGATGGCAACATGCCTTTCACAGATCTATAACGAGAACAAGAGGGGCATAAAGGCAGGGTATGCAAAGTTTGAGACATTCCCCATATGGAACATTCCTTTAAAGCATCCCGTAAATCTTGCATATGAGGCGGCAACGGCCGATCTTAACGATGTCAACATGATCGATCCCTTCCATCTTGAGGCATACGGCGAGACAACGGTAAATTATAACAGGGATATCGAGATATTCCCCGTACTTAATGCTATATTTGAAAGCATCTACGGGCAGAGCCCCTATAAGTCACCCACGGACATGGGCGTAAACATGGCGGGTAACTGCATCGTTGACGACGATGCCTGCTGCGACGCATCAAAGCAGGAGATAATAAGAAGATATTACAAGACCCTGCCGCGCCTTGCAGCCGGCGAAAAGGTCGAAAACGAGATCTTAAAGTTAGAGCTTTTGATGAAGCAGGCAAAGATCACTCTTGCGGACAGAAAAGTCACTGTTGCCGCAAAGAGCAGGGCAGAGGAGCTTTCGGTTCCTTGCGCCGCAATAGAGCTTGAAGACGGACAGATAATAACAGGAAAGACTTCGGATCTTCTTGGCTGTTCTGCGGCCGTGCTCTTAAACGCACTCAAAAAATATGCGGATGAGGATGATGAGATAAAGCTCATTTCGCCCGAGGCGATCTCGCCCATACAGGAGCTCAAAGTCAGATATCTTGGCGGCAACAATCCCAGGCTTCATACGGACGAGGTGCTTATAGCGCTTTCGGTATCCGCTGTGAGCGATGAAAACGCAAAGAGGGCGCTCGAGCAGATACCAAGGCTTAAGAGCTGCGCGGTACATGTCACAACGCCTCTTTCGCCTGTAGATATCGGAACATTCAAAAAACTTGGCATGGATCTTACATATGAACCTGTCAAGAGCGGGAAATATTGATGCAAAACGGTTTTTTGATGATAGCTTATTATCTTTCGCAGATGACTTTGGGCCTTTTGCAAAATCTTGCGGGCCTTGTCATCCTCATAAGATATCATAAAAAAGAGCATTTCATTTACAAAGGCACCGTGGTCACCGTCTGGAACGAATCAGGGCCTTCCCTTTCCATGGGAATGTTCATCTTCATGAGCAGAAACTGCGCAAAGGACCTTGATCATCCCGAAGACCGCGAGACGACCTTTAAAAAGACGCTTGTACACGAATACGGCCACAGCCTTCAGTCGGCGCTTTTAGGACCTTTTTATCTTCCCATAATAGGAATATCATCTTCCGTGTGGTGCAGCAGCAAAAAGCTGTCCGCAAAAAGAGAAAAGCAGCACATTTCCTATTACAGCTTTTTCCCGGAGAGGTGGGCAAATCACTTAGGTGAAAAGGCCACGGGGGAAAAAAGCATGGGACAATCTTACATCGGCTAGAACATAAAGTTAACAATTCCTTACAGTTTATTAAAAAAGCTTAAAAACGGCCAGAAAACGGATGACAAGCAGACTTTTTTATAGTACAATCTAAAACGTATCAAAGAGCTGCAAAAGCTAGTAGTAGTATCAATAAAACAGGAGGGTTTAGAAAATGGGATTTTTTCACAACCAGTTAAGCAATGTAGTTGAGTGGCAGGAAGAATTCACAGATGATGTGATCTTCAAAAAATGGGACAATGACGAGATCAAGAAGGGTTCAAAACTCTTTATCCGCCCCGGTCAGGATGCGATCTTCTATAAGGACGCAGCTATCGAAGGTATCTTCACAGAAGACGGCGAATACGACATCGAGTCACAGATCATTCCTTTCCTTTCATCATTAAAGGGCTTTAAGTTCGGCTTCAACTCAGGTATGAGAGCCGAAGTCCTCTTTGTAAACACAAAGGAATTCACCATCAAGTGGGGAACCAAGAATCCTATTTCCATCCCTACACCCGGTCTTCCCGGCGGTATGCCCATCCGTTCATTCGGTAACTTCAGCATAAAGGTTTCGGATTATGTAACACTTATCGAAAAGGTTGCAGGCGTTAAAACAAAGTACACCGTAGAAGATGTTAAGGACAGGGTAGTTGGAAAGCTTGATCAGATGCTGATGAAGTGGATCGCAAGAGAAGGCAAGGATATGTTCAACCTTCAGATCAACGCTCAGGAGATCGGCAACGGCATCAAGGAAGACCTTAATGCAGAGCTTTCTTCACAGATCGGTATCAGCGTTACGGATTTCAGCATCCAGAGCTTCACATATCCCGAAGAGATCACCAAGATGCAGCAGAAGGCTGCAGCTCAGGCTATGATCGGCGACGTAGACAAGTACACCAAGATCTCCGTAGCTGACGGCATCGGAAACGGCACAGGAGCCGGTGATGCTTCAAATATGGCCGGAATGATCATGGGAATGCATGTTGCTCAGCAGATGGTCAACGGAATGACACAGAATACAGCAGCTCCCGCAGCTCCCGCTGCTCCCGCTGCACCTGCTGCACCTGCCGGAAACGGTGCCATCCCCAACTTCTGCCCTAACTGCGGAAAGCCTACCACAGGCTCTAACTTCTGCGGTAACTGTGGACACAAGTTAGTATAAAAAAAAATTGTCATGGGCCCTTCGAAGCCTGTCTTCGAAGGGCCTTGTTTTCGAGTAACGGAGTATTTATGAGCATTTACGATTCACTTAACGGGCCGCAGAAGGAAGCGGTGCTTACTACGGACGGCCCCGTACTTATACTTGCGGGCGCAGGCAGCGGAAAGACAAGGGTACTTACGCACCGCATCGCATATTTAATAGAAGAGCTTGGAGTGCGCCCTTTTAATATCCTTGCCATAACCTTTACAAACAAGGCTGCGCAGGAGATGAGGGAGAGGGTCGACAAGCTTATCCCGGACGCCGGCGCAGAGGATGTGTGGGTATCGACATTCCATTCCATGTGCGTTCGCATATTAAGACGATATATAGACCGTATCGGATACGAGACCGGTTTTACAATATACGATCAGGATGATGTAAAGAGCATCGTCAAGGGCATAATGAAGCGCCTTGACATAGACACAAAGCTTGTTAACGAGAGATCTGTGATGAAAGTCATCTCGGACTGTAAAAACGACCTTATATCCGCAGCCGAGTTTGAAAAAGAAGCCGTAGATATGAAGGAGAAAAAGATAGCCTCTGTCTACCGCGAATACGAGGATGAGCTTTTCAAAAACAACGCTCTCGACTTTGACGATCTTCTTGTAAAGACAGTCGAGCTGTTTGACGCAAGCCCCAAGGTGCTTGAATACTATCAGAACAGGTTCCGATACATCCATGTCGACGAATACCAGGACACCAACAGCGTTCAGTTTGAGCTTGTGTCACGCCTTGCGGCCGTTCATAAAAATCTTTGCGTTGTCGGAGACGACGATCAGAGCATCTACCGCTTCAGAGGCGCGGATATCAGAAATATATTAAGTTTTGAACAGGTATTTAAGGGCGCAAAGGTCATAAAGCTCGAACAGAATTACCGCTCGACGCAAGGTATTCTTGACGTTGCAAATGCCGTCATCTCCCACAACAAGGGCAGAAAATCCAAAAGGCTCTGGTCTGACAGACAGACAGTCGAGCCCGTCAGGTTCACTACGTTTCCGGATCAGAAAACAGAGGCTTCGGGTGTTATTACCGAGATAAAAAGACATGTGGATACAGGCGGGGAAAGGCTCGGCGACACGGCCATCCTTTACAGGACGAACGCCCAGTCAAGATCCTTTGAAGAAGCCTGCCTTTTAAAGAATATCCCCTACAAGGTGGTCGGCGGCGTAAACTTCTACCACCGCGCAGAAATCAAGGATATCCTCGGATACTTAAAGACTATCGCAAACGGCAGGGACGATCTTGCGGTAAGAAGAATAGTCAACATGCCAAAGCGTGGCATCGGCGATGCCAGCGTTGAAAAAGCGGCCGTATTTGCCGCAGAAAACGGTCTTACGCTTTACGAAGCGCTTGCCATGGCAGAGGAGATCCCCGGCTTTGGAAGAAGCGCAGGAAAGATCACCGGCTTTATCAATCAGATAAGAGTCCTTAAAGCTAAGTCCAGAGAGATGGGCATTGCGGACCTTATAAGAAATGTCATAGATGATGTCGAATACGAAAGCGAGCTTTTAAAGCTCGACGAAGAGCAGGCCGAGTCAAAAAGAGAGAACCTTGAAGAACTTATAAACAAGGCTGCCGAATATGACCAGAAATACGAAGAGAGCGAAATGCTCCCCTCACTCGACAGCTTTTTGGAAGAGGTCGCGCTTGTCGCAGATATCGACAGCGTGGAAGATTCCGAAAACCGCCTTCTCCTTATGACTCTTCACGGCGCAAAGGGCCTTGAGTTTGAAAGAGTATATCTTTGCGGCATGGAAGAGGATGTTTTTCCTTCATACCTTTCCACTGTCTCCGGCGACCCTGCGGACATAGAAGAAGAGAGAAGACTTGCATATGTGGGCATTACACGTGCAAAGACATATCTCACCCTTACCGCGGCCCAGACAAGAATGGTAAACGGAGAGACACAGTTCCATAATGTCTCAAGATTTGTAAAAGAGATCCCGGACGGCATGTTAAAGGTGGAAGGTGAGAGAAGAGGCTCTGCAGGCAGTCCTTTCAAAACTTCAAGAACAGGCTCATACGGATCATCAGGCTCTTTCGGAGGTTCAAGGCCCGGCATCTTCGGCACCAACCCCGGCTTTGGAAAGGATGTTTCAAACCTGTTTAAGGGACCTGCGGCAGGCGGAGATTTTGTGATTGATTACGCCGAAGGCGACCGCGTATCCCATGCCATGATGGGGCAGGGAACCGTCATAGCCATGGACGGAAGCGGCCCCGACTGCACAGTTACAGTAGAGTTTGACACCCGCGGCGTAAAGAAAATGAAGGCAGGTTTTGCCAAATTAAAAAAACTTTTATAAACTTATAAATTTCGCTATGATTTTTACCCGAAATGTGATATACTAGGCATAGCCATTTTGAGGAAAGGAGTTTTTATCATGAAAAAGAATAGCAAGCTTAAGGTAATACTTATCATTATCGGTGCTCTCACTGTTATCGCTGCAGCAGCATTTGCTGTTTACAAGTTCCTTACCCCCGACTATCTTGACGATTTCGACGAGGATATGGACGAGGATTTCGATGACGACTTCTTTGATGACGAGGAAGAGGTTAAGGAAGCTGAAGAGCCCTCTGAAGAAAAGACAGAGGATTGATCGTGAAAGCATAAGAAGGGCTGCTTTTAGCAGCCCTTCTTTTTTAAATACTTTGAAAGGGCATGGAAAATGAAAAAGGGAGATATTATTGAAGGCATCATAGAGCGGGTGGATTTTCTCGCAAAAGGCGTGCTTATAACTGCTGAAGGGGAAAAATGCACCGTCAAAAACGCTGTCCCCGGCCGCAGACTTAAAGTAAGAGTCACAAAGCTTCGCCACGGCAACGCCGAAGGAAACATCATGGAAGTCCTCGAAAAAGGAAAAGAGGAGACTCTTTATGACAGTACCTGCGGCCATGACGGCTGCGGCGGCTGCATATACAACACACTTGATTACGACAGGCAGTGCAGTCTGAAAGGCGAACAGGTGCAGAGACTTCTTGCGGAAAGCTATCAGGAGCCCCTGCACTTTGAAGGCGTGCTTAAAAGCCCATCCCCTTTTGAATACAGAAACAAAATGGAATTCTCCTTCGGTGACGCTGTAAAAGACGGCCCCTTAACCCTAGGCCTCCACAAAAGATGCAGCACCTATGACGTTTTATCTGTTCCGGACTGCAAGATCGTGGATGCGGACTTTCGCATGGTCTTAAAAGAGACACTTGCATTTTACAGTAAGCTCGACATCCCCTACTACAGACGCATGCAGCATACCGGCTTCTTAAGACATCTCCTTGTCAGAAAAAGCGCCTTCACAGGAGAAATGTTAGTCTGCCTTGTCACTGCCTCCGGCGGCCTGGCTTACGAAGAATTAAAAGAATATTTAAGGATAGAAGAGTATAAGTCTCTCATCACAACTCTTACCTTTAAGGGAACCTTAAAAGGCCTTCTCCATATCGTAAACGATTCCCTTGCGGATATCGTTCAAAGCGACCGCACCGAGATCCTTTACGGCACCGATGTGATCGAGGAAAAGCTCCTCGGCCTTTCATTTAACATAACGCCCTTTTCTTTCTTCCAGACAAACTCCCGCGGCGCCGAAGTCCTCTACTCCAAGGTCCGCGAATACATCGGCGACACCTCCGGCCAGATCGTCTTCGACCTCTACAGCGGCACCGGCACCATAGCCCAGCTCGCCGCCGCCGTCGCGAAAAAAGTCGTCGGCGTCGAGATCGTCGAAGAAGCCGTCGCCGCCGCTAAAGAAAACGCAAAAAAGAACGGCCTTACAAACTGCACCTTCCTCGCCGGCGACGTCCTCAAAGTCCTTGATGACATCTCCGAAAAACCCGACATGATCATCCTTGACCCTCCCCGCGACGGCATCCACCCCAAGGCCCTCTCGAAGATCATCGACTACGGCGTCAAAAGAATAGTATACATCTCCTGCAAACCAACCAGCCTTGCCCGCGACCTCGTACCCCTTCACGCCGCCGGCTACCGCATCCTCCGCTCTGCATGCGTCGACATGTTCCCCCACACCGCGAATGTAGAAAGTTGCGTGCTTTTAGAACGCGTGAACAACCGAAAAGCAGATAACTGAATGTGAAGATGGAGGATTACTACCGGATCAAAGATGCAGAAGGTGGTGAAGTGGATGGATAAGGAAAGTATTATATTCGATACGGCAACAATA
>CADAQV010000039.1 GCA_902790095.1 uncultured Lachnospiraceae bacterium
CGTTATCATCCACGCCTATATAAACGATATCCTTTGTTATGTCCATTTCATGCCTCCTTATGGTTTTTTTTATATTTGTTTCATGCTTTACATTATACACCCTTTAGAGCTTTTTTTATACATGTTTTACTCAAAAAATCAAGAAAAATTGACAGATATATGCTATAGTAGGTACAGTTAAAGGATCCTTGACAGACGTCACAAATTTCACAATAAACATACCAAAACCATGAGAGTACACGAAAACCACTTTATTCTTTTTATAACCGCGCTCGACTATATAGAGGAGCATCTTACAACAGAGCTTTCCCAGGAGGATATTGCTGCAAATTGTTATTGTTCGCTTTCCTCACTGCAAAAGACCTGGAAGGTCTGCACCCACATGAGCGTCGGCGAATACATAACAAAAAGGCGCCTTACCATGGCGGGAAGAGATATGCTTCAGGGCATGTCCGTGCTTGATGCGGCCATGAAATACGGTTACAACTCTCATGAGGTATTCACCAGGGCATTCACCAAGGTATGGAACATATCACCCATGCGCTTTAAGAAGGAGTGGAAGGGCGACTGCGGACTGTACCCAAGGCTGAACCCCGACTATCTGGAAGGAGAATCCGATATGCAGACAAACGTTAAAAAATTCGATGTAAGAGATTTCTATGACTACATGAAGACCCAGGCAGGCACCTATGTTCTCTGCTTTGATGTCCACCATCTGATGTGGATCAATGACAATCTCGGCCGCGAGGCAGGTGACAAGGTAATTCTTGAGGCCTTCAAGCGTATAAACGAAGTTGCCGGAGAGGACCGCCTCTGCCTTCGCATGGGAGGAGATGAGTTCGTCATGATCACCGAGAGCAGCGACCGGGCGGAAGTTCTTGCCCTTGCCGAAAAGGTTCTTTCGAAAAACGGCCGGAAGGTCGCCTATCCCGGCGGAGAGACAGAGGTCTCCCTTTACGCCGGAGCAATAATACTTGGCGAGCATATGAAATACTCCATATTGTGCGAGGATTTCGAGGAAGTGCTCGGCAAAGCAAGAGAAACGGGAGAAATAGCTTTCAAGTAGAAAAAAAACCGCTGCGGCACGGACAGGCCGTGGCGGTTTTGTTTTTTGCCGGGCATTATTTTCAAATGTCTGTCTTTATCGCTGTTTTAAGGCCACATAAAGACAGCAAAGTTTGACTTTCTTATCTTTATCGTACTTTTTAAACCACATAAAGATAAGAAAGTCATTGTTTTTTATCTTTATCTATGTTACGATCGTGGAATGTAAGATAAGGACCCGCAGGTGAGAGCAAATCTTGAAAAGATATGCCGCCTGGCAGATAAAAAAACATGGAATTACATTTGACGAGAGGAATTACATATGACCAAGACAGAATGGTATTCTGCGCTTGCAGGGGCAGGATATATAGCAAATGACAGTATCATATACACACTTATGAATGCGATGCTTTTGAAGGTGCCGATCCTTGTGGAAGGCGCCCCGGGAGTAGGTAAGACAGAGCTTGCCAAGGCAGTCTCAAAAGCACTTGACCTGCCGCTTCTTCGAGTGCAGTTTTACGAAGGCATACAAAACCGCGACATCATGTATGAATATGATTATGCGAGGCAGATGCTTACTACGCTTGCGCTGCAGTCAAATATAGAAAAGGGAACGGACGGCCTTTCAATAAAGGATGCGCTTGATGCCATAAAGGATCAGGTGGATATCTACGACGAAAGCTTCCTGATACAAAGGCCTCTTCTTGCCGCAATAAACGGTAATGGCAGAAAAGTGTTGCTGCTCGACGAAATAGACAAGACAAGCGAAGAGACGGAATTTGCCCTTCTAGAGCTTTTAAGCGATTTTTCAATGTCCATCCCCGAACTTGGGAAAACGGTGGTCTGCCCCGAAGATCAGATACCGATAGTATTTCTGACATCCAATAATGCAAGGGAGCTTTCGGACGCACTAAGGCGACGCTGCCTTTACCTTTATATGCCGGATAAGACTACTGCAGAGCTTGCCGATATCATAAGAAGCAAGGCAGAGGTATCGGAAAAGTTTTCGCATTCAGTCGCAGAGCAGCTTCAAGAGATAAGGGAGCTTGATCTAAAACAAAAGCCATCCGTTGCGGAAGGAATAACATGGGCAAAGATACTAAAGGATAATTTCGGCGGCAGGGAAGATGCATCGGGAGCAGACTATTCTCCATATGCCGGTGCTTTAGCCAAAAATAAGGGAGATCTTGAAGTCGTGACAAGATTTTTATCGGGTCAGGAAGAATAAATAAAGAAAGGTAGAAGTTATGGTGTATTCGTGCGAAAATATAACAGAAAAATATCAGGACTTCTGCCTTTCTTTTTATAATGAACTCAGGGAGAAATACGGGTTTAAACTCTCTGCGCAGGAGCTTTTGAATTTCTTTAAAATATCCGAAAACATAGATATAACGGACGAAAACTCCGTAATGGAAAATATGAAGATGTTTTTCTGTCACACCGCGGAAGAAGTAAGGCTTTTTCCGGAAATATTCAAAAGCTTTTATTACAGCGAAGAACTCGGCAGAAAGATAGAAAACACCATTGCAAGAAAAAGAGCGGGACATAACAGTAAAAATGTATTCCTGCAGAAAAAACAGACCTCATCCGTCGGGGCTGCATCGCTAAAACTCACGCCGCCGGATTTTAAATGCGAACGCTTTTTTGCAAGCTTTGAAATGGCGGAAGGCATCTGCGAATATTCTTCTTTTATTCATGCAGGGTTTCTTAACCTTTATGATGATTTCGCAAGGGCGGCCGAGACGGAATATGACCCTAGGGGGATAGTCGAAAGCATAAATGACGACCTGTTAAGATTCGTCTCGTTTTGCAAAAAGGTTCTTGACGACCCTTTGCGGTTTGCTGCAAAAGCCCAGGAGATATCGGCCTTTTTCCAGATGATCATCAGAAAAAATGACGAGGAAGAGGAAAGCGAAGAGGAGAAAGAAGAAAAAACGGATGACAACGAAGCCGTCAGAGGGATGATCGATATCTTAGAAGACGACCGAATCCCTATGGCAAAAGATCTTTGCAAAAAGGATCTGAGGCTTCTTACAAAGAAAGACATAGAGCTGATCAAAAGATATATAAGCGAAAACGCACATAAGCTGAAAGGCCGTATAAACAGAAATCAAAGCAGCACAGGCAAGCGTGAATTTGACATAAAGACCACCATTAAAGGCTCATTTAAAACCGGGATGATCCCCATATATCTTTCCTTTAAAGAACCGGGAAAACGTAAAGTCAAGATAGTATGCATGCTTGATATATCGCCTTCGTGCATATCTGCCGCAAGCATTCTGATATATCTTCTCCATGCCCTTGAAAGCAGCTTCAAAGGAATGTCAGTGTATTCTTTTGCGGACTCGGCAAACGATATAACCCCCATGCTAAGGGCCGAGACGGCAGAAAGCTGTATCTCCAAAATGGCCGAAGCTTCAAAGGGCAGCATCAGTGACTATACGCTCGCTTTTGAAAGCTTTAACAATGTACATTTTCATGAGATCAAGAAGAATACGGTTTTTTTGATACTCGGAGACATGAGAAATAATTACCGTCGTTTTAAGAAGGAAGGCCTTGCAAAGATACATTCAAAAGTTATTTCGGGCAGGGGAAAGGTCATACTGTTAAATACTGACCCCAAACGCAGATGGTACAAGGATGATTCGATTTTAAAACAGGCCGAGAGCAGTATCGATGAGATATATGAAGTAAGAACTGTTGATGATATAATAAAGTTTTTGTCGAATCTGTCATTATAAGATAAAAAAAAGCGCCCTGGGGCGCTTTTTTGTTTATCCGTAGATCATCTGTTTCATAAGAGTAGAGGCAGATCTGAAATCGACTCCTGTAAGAGCATAATCAAGAAGCGGATCCATATAATAATTTCCGTCTTCGGGGATCACCTGTGTCTCAAGCGTATATGTGCACAGAGTGGGAAGCATTCTGATCAGCTGTGAA
Organism: uncultured Lachnospiraceae bacterium; assembly: GCA_902790095.1. GTDB lineage: Bacteria > Bacillota > Clostridia > Lachnospirales > Lachnospiraceae > UBA4292. The sequence continues at coordinate 3,985 of CADAQV010000039.1, forward strand.
AAATCTGCCGCTTTAAGATTGTGCTTCACATTTGGCATGGCGACTACAAAAAATGCCAAAAGATCGGGGAAGGACATAGTTTTGATCTTTTCAAACATCTTTGTGAAAACGACCCTCTGCCTTGCGGTTCTGTCAAAATCTCCGTTTCCGACACCCTTTCTTACTCTGCAATATCCCATTAGGTGGTATCCGTCAAGATGTGATATGCCTGCGGACGTAATGCCGGGGGTGATCTCTACTTTATATTTTCTCTGCATTTCTGTTGCCAGATTATTGACACCTTCCACCTCGGCTTCCTTTATATCGATATCAAGACCGCCAAGGGCATCAAATATATTTGCCATCTGGTTGAATTTAACAAATGCATAATTATCAATGTGGACGCCGTATTCCTTTTCAATTATCCTTGCGGTAGCCTTAGGACCTCCAAAACGGAAGGCATTGTTGAATTTCAGCATCCCGAGATTGTTCATTTCCATGAAAACATCGCGGAGCAGGGAGGTGAACACTATCTTCTTGTCTGTCTTGTTTATCGAAACAAGAATGGTGGCATCGGAATAACTGTGATAGTCGATACCCATCATCAGGATATTCATGACATCCTTTTCTTTGGGTTCTGTATTTTTTACCATTCGCGAGATCATAATGGCAGCTTCGGCCCTTGAAATGGGCTGGTCGGGCTTGAAAAGAGAACCCTGTCCCATTATCCCGTTTGAATAGCACCACTTGACTGCCTCAAGAGCATAATCGGAGATCTTGTCGTAGTCTGCGACTGCCTTGTATGCTTCATCATCTCCCGGAAGAGAAGGCCTTCCGAGATATTCGCAGGTGTTGTAGATCATTATAGCGAAATCCTGACGGGTCGCATTCTCAAGGGGCTTGAATTTCCCGTTGTCGTATCCAAAGAAAATGTCCGTGGATACTGCCCATTCAACCGCCTTTGCAAAGTAATTATTTGCATAAACATCGGAAAATGTTCCTGTGATCTGGGTGTCGGGCTCTCCGGCAAGTCTCCATAGTGTAACCAAGGTATCGCATCTTTTTATATTTCCCGCAGGATCAAATGTAGTTGCTGTCGTTCCCTTCATCAGCCCGCAGTCATAAACATACTGTATTCCGTCCCTTGCCCAGCCGTATGACGATATGTCCGTGAAAGGCAGGTCGGCAGCCTCGGTAGGTGAGGGGGCAAATGCAACTGTGCCGATAGCAAGTGCAAAAGCTAAAATGGCAACAAGTGCTTTCTTTATAGTATCTTTCATATTCGCTCTCCTTAAAAGGATCATTTCTGATTCCCTTTTCATCATCTGTCCATTATACAATACTAAGACCCTTTTATCAATTAAAAGTTGATAAGAATCAGGCTATAATTCCGCCCTTTACGGTCATCGATACTTTCAGATTCGGTACTTCAAGGTCTGATATTTCAAGAGGATTGTCACTCAGTACCACAAGATCGGCGCGCTTTGTCATGGTAAGGCTTCCCTTCGCAAGGTCCTCAAACAAGGCATATGCGGCAAAAAGCGTCTGCGAAAGAAGAGCCTGGTCTGTGTTTATGGTCTGTTCCGTGCCTTTTATATGGCCGCCTACGGCTCTGTTTACAGCCATGTTCATGGCATCTACGGCATCCTTAGCGCCCCCATGTGAAATAGCAAAAGCCAGGCCTCGCCTTACTATATCCCTTGCAGGATAGATGTTTTCGCTGCCACCCTCGTTTTCCGAAAGCCGACAAAGGTCAAGGCAGGGAACGAATCCAAGCGACTGCAAAAGAGTAAGCTTGTCGCTTGTAAGCTCTCTAAGCCCGCAGATGATCGGCCTTAAGTCCTCAAATATCTTTGGCTTTTCGTTTCCGTCTTCGTCCGTCTTGCTTCCGTGAACAGCTATAAGCGCATCTCGATAGGCATTAAGCACCTTTTCTATAGAAGCAGCCGTATCCGCCTGAGAAAGCACCTGCTGATGCTTTGAGATATGGCTTATATAAAGCTCCTTAAGAGAAGCTTCCGGCGTCATATCATCCACATATATGCTTACCCCCGCAAGCCTTATATGCCCCTCATAATCGTTATATACAGGCATTTTTTCCGGCAGAAGAGCACTTGCGCTTTCCTCTAGATATATAGCCGCATCGACTCTAAGCTCGCCCTTTTTGTCTGCTTCTTTAAGAGTCTCAAGGTCAGCGGCCGAAATATTCCTTACCCCGACCGTCGTTATACCTTTCTTCAGGTATTCGTCCGAAAGCTTCTCAAAGCCATCTTCTTTTCCCCTTTCAAAAAAGTCTCCGAACAGACTGAAAAATCCCGGCACAAGTGTCTTCCCCGAAAGATCGTGGTATTCCGCCTCCGGAGCCAGCTCCTTTAAAATAAAATCATCCGCCGACGCTGTTATCGTCCCGTCCGTTATCAGCACCGCGCTCATGTTCGGAATCTTCTTGTCCTGTGTTACATATTTGCTTGTTTTTAAGATCAGTTGTTTCATTTGGCTGCCTTTCTTTTTGTGAAAATCATCACAGTATAATTTACTCAAAAAATGTGCTTATGTCAATTTTTAATTACACGTCCCCTGACATACTTTTTTCATTATTTTATGGAATAACTCCGCCATTTATGATATTATATACACTATAAACAGGGCATAAGCCCACAAAATATAAACGGGAGGTTTTCTTATGGAAAAAGTGGTAGAGTTTATAAAGGAAGCGGGAACATACTATCTTGCAACGGTAGAGGGGGATCAGCCGCGCGTAAGGCCCTTTGGCACGGCACATGTGTTTGAAGGAAAGCTTTATATTCAGACCGGCAAAGTAAAATCTGTCTCAAAGCAGATCCATGCAAATCCCAAGGCCGAGATATGTGCCTTCAAGGACGGCAGATGGCTCAGGGTCACCGGTGAGCTTATTGAAGATGACAGAAGAGAGGCAAGGGTATCTATGCTCGAGGCATATCCATCTCTTAAAGCAATGTATTCTCCTGATGACGGAAATACAGAGGTGTTTTATTTTGAAAATGCCGTTGCAACATTCTATTCATTTACGAGCGCGCCTGAGTCTTATAAGTTATAGAAAAAGGAAGAGTTAAAAAAATGAAAATCAAAAGAAGTGTTGTCATATTGATGGTGATCACCGCTGTGATATGTCTTTGTGCATGCGGAGGAGATAAAAAGAAAAATGCGTCGATAACGTCAAATTGGCGTTTCGTGCAATCGACAGTAAACGGCAAGACAAATACGCGAGATGACTTTTCACTTATAGACGAAAAAAAACTGCCTGCTTTTAAATGCAGCGATGGTAAGACATGTGTCTTTTCTTTAAATGGGAAATCGCACAAAGGATATGTCAGCGAAAAAGACGGAATATATCTGATAAGCTTTGATGATACCGACAGAACAATGCAGGCGGTTATAGAAGACAAGCTGATGACACTGACAAATGACAAGGGCACGCTTGCGATCATTTTTGCAGCAGAATAAAGAGATATGGAGGGGGGCTTATGAAGAAAGAAAAAAACGAATCGACCGGGCGCGATATGAGGGGCAATATAAGCCTTATCTTTAACATTCTTATAGTCGCTTTTACAATTACGGGCACAGTGATAATGCTTGGAAAAGCCGCAAAAGGTACCGGGCTTACGTCATCGGGCTTGGAAAACCTGAAATATTATACAGTCCTTTCAAATGAATTCTGCGGCCTTGTGGCGCTTTTGTGGATCGTTTGCAGGCTGTTAAAGATCAAATTCCCGGCTGTCTTAAAACTCATTGCGGTAACAGGTGTTGCCTTAACATTTTTTATGGTAGCATGTTTCCTTGCGCCCATGTATCCCGATATGAATATGTATGCCGGCGGAAATTTCTGGTTCCACCTTGTGGTGCCTGTGACGGCCATGGCCGAGTTTCTTCTCCTTAAGACGGATACAAAGATCCCGTTTAAAGCCACATTCATTGCGGCGTCTTCATCATTTGTATACGGCATCTGCTATGTTATAAACATACTTATAAACGGAATGGGAAAATGGCCCGATACAAACGACTGGTACGGCTTTTTGAACTGGGGATATTTTATAGGTTTCGTGATATTTGTATGTACCCTTCTTTTGACATGGGCAGTCGCCTGTCTTTTAAGAATCCTTAACCTTCTTATTGCCACATTTTTGGGAAGCAGACCAAAGAGCGCAGGAGGAAAGGATAAATGATAACAGAAGAGATAAGAAAAGACCTCTTTTCGCTGCAGGATATAAAATACAGGGAGTTTCAGGTGAAACTGATACCCGGATGCAAAATCGAAAAGATGATCGGGGTAAGGACTCCGGATCTTAAAGCACTTGCAAAAAAGTATTTTAAGATGGATGGAACAGAAGAGTTTCTTCATGACCTTCCTCACAAATACTTTGACGAAGACCAGCTTCATGCATTTATCATTTCTCTGATAAAAGACTTTGAAAGCTGCGTAAAGGAAGTGGACGGATTTCTGCCCTATGTCAATAACTGGGCGACATGCGACCAGATGTCTCCGGTGATATTCAAAAAACACCGCGAAGAACTGCTGCCCCATATCAAAAGATGGATCGCCTCTGACGAGACCTATACCATAAGGTTTGGCATAGGCATGCTTATGCAGCATTTCCTTGATGATGCATTTGATGAGTCTTACCCCGAAATGGTGGCAAATGTAAGCTCGGATGAATACTACGTAAACATGATGCGCGCATGGTATTTTGCCACGGCTCTTGCAAAGCAGTATGAAAACGCACTGCCTTATATAACAGAGTACAGACTCGATGCCTGGACGCATAACAAAACCATAAGCAAGGCAGTTGATAGTTACCGTATAACAGATGAACAAAAGTCCTTTTTAAAAGGTCTCAGGTTGGCAAATAAAAATGGATCTAAATAGCTGGAATATATACCCAAGACCGCAGATGGTAAGAAAAAGCTTTCTAAACCTTAACGGATCATGGGATTTTTGCGAAGGAGGGGAGAATATCCCTTCCTCGTTTGATGAGAAGATCACGGTTCCGTTTGCGATGGAAAGCGTCCTTTCGGGAATCGGACGCAGACACGACAGTAAAAAATACATGTGGTACAGAACCTTTTTTGACTATCAAAGAGATTCTGTTTTTTCACATGTCCTGCTAAACTGCGGCGGTATAGATCAGACGGCGGATGTTTTCTTAAACGGCATAAGACAGAACTGCTGCCTTGACTTTATTCATGACAGCATAAGGCTTTCAAGCATAAAAGACGGCCGTAACGAGCTTTTGATAAGAGTATATGATGACAT
>CADAQV010000040.1 GCA_902790095.1 uncultured Lachnospiraceae bacterium
CCGAAATCGAAAGACGGTCGGATATGTATTTATCCATTCCTCCGTATTCTTCATCAATAAGATCAAGTGCTTCGATCATGTATTTTTCGCATACCCCTGACATCGCCATAAGTGTATCTTTTACTCTCTGATCGGCTCCAAGCTCATCCGCTTTCATCAAAAGAGCGCCCGTCATATCGGAATATGCCACATTTGTAAGCATGTAATCATCCAGAATGTCCTGCCTGCTCACTCCCAGTATGGAAAGGATGAATACCGCAGCAAGTCCTGCCCTGTCCTTACCTGCCGTGCAGTGCCATAATATGCACCCGCCTTCTTTTTTCAAAATATCTTTAAGGAAAGCCGAATACATTTTCTGGCTGTAGGGGCTTGCAACCGTGGAGGTGTACATGATCTCCATGTAATCCTGCATATCCTTGTCCTGTGCAAGACGTATGGCGCCCGCAAGAAGATCCCTGCCATCTCCCGGGCTCTTGGATCTGAGACCGCTCATTACATCGCCGAGCTTGTCTTCGTCAAATATCGGGTACATGACATATTCGGCGCCGGGTATCATATGGTCGGGATCCCTTTCTCTTTCAAATGACATGCGAAGATCCGCAAGGAGCTTTACATTGTATTGCTGCAAAAAGCTTATACCCGAATCCTCTATTCGGGACAGATTCTGCGTCCTTATAAGAAGGTCCTTCTTTACCGTTTTTCCTTCAAATCCGATTAGTCCGCCAAGCTGTCTGACATTCTTTAGGCCCGGAACATCGATCCATCTATTCATACAAATGACCTTTTCACGTTTTAAACCGTAATTAATTATAACTGAGGCTTTACGATCTTCGGCCTGAGGCCTGCCTCTTCAAGAGCTTTTAATATTTCTTCCTTGTGCTCGGGGCCGAATGCTTCCATCGTTATCCTAAGCTCAACTGCAGCATTTCTGTTTATTGAAACAAACTGATTATGATCGAGTCTGATGACATTTCCGCCAAGCTCCGCTATTATGCCTGCCACTTTCAAAAGCTGGCCCGGCTTGTCGGGCAAAAGAACGGATACGGTAAAGATCCTGCTTCTCTGGATAAGACCGTTTTGTACAACGGATGACATTGTGATCACATCCATGTTTCCGCCGCTTAAGATAGAAACTATCTTTTTGCCCTTAACATCAAGATGCTTTAATGCAGCGACAGTCAAAAGGCCGGAGTTTTCAACGACCATTTTGTGATTTTCTATCATGTCAAGGAAGCATACTATAAGCTCTTCGTCCGTCACGGTGATTATATCATCGATATTCTGCTGAATATAGGGGAATATTTTATCACCCGGAGTCTTTACGGCTGTACCGTCGGCAATGGTAGATACTGCCGGAAGTGTCACTACCTTGCCGGCTTCAAGTGAAGCTTTCATGCAGGCAGCATTTTCGGGCTCAACTCCTATCACCTTGATCTTTGGATTGAGCTGCTTTGCAAGAGCGGACACACCGCAAGCAAGACCGCCCCCGCCGATGGGAACAAGGATATAATCGACGGTGGGAAGTTCCTTTACTATTTCCATGGCAATGGTTCCCTGACCTGTTGCAACGTCAAGGTCATTGAAGGGATGTACGAATGTGAGGCCCTGTTCCTTTGCAAGTTTGCAAGCGTGCTCATACGCCTCATCGTACACATCACCGAAAAGCACCACTTCGGCGCCGTAGGATTTGGTCCTGTTTACTTTGATAAGAGGTGTGGATGTCGGCATAACGATAACGGCCCTGCATCCGTACGCTTTTGCGGCGTATGCAACGCCCTGCGCGTGATTTCCGGCAGACGCTGTAATAAGGCCCTTTGCGCGCTCGTCATCGCTTAAGGTGCTTATCTTATAATATGCACCTCTTAGCTTGTATGCGCCGGTGTATTGCATATTTTCAGGTTTCAGATAAACTTTGTTTCCTGTCTGATTGCTGAAATATTCACTGTAAACGAGCTTTGTGGGTGCAGTAACCTTTTGCACGATCTCTGTGGCTTCTTCAAATTTATCAAGTGATAAGTTTTCTGTCTCCATGCTTCCTCCCATAATTATTTAAAACTGTATTTGTCAAAATCAAATGTATCGATATTGAAACTGTCTTCGTCTACATAACACTCGGTCAAAAGATCCCATGTCTTCTCGCTCTTAAAGAAATCGGAAGAGAATATCTTAAAGAGCTCTTCGGGCACTATAAGCGCGGTTTCGCTGTCATCTTCTGTTTCAGAAGATATTGTTTCTTCATTTTCGGCAGCTTTTTCTTCTGCTGCTATCTTTGTGATATCAGACTCCTTAGAAGGCGCATTTTCGGGCTCTGATGTAATTTCGGGCTTAAATGCAGCTTCAGGCTCAGATACGGCCTCGTTTTTAACAGTCTCAGGTACCGAAACGATCTCAACATCAGACTCTTCTTCTGTGACCAGTTCCTTCTCGTTGCTTTACGGGTATTCCAAGTTCGGACTGAATCGCAACAGCGATACCGCCCTTTGCCGTTCCGTCCATTTTTGTAAGGATTATACCCGTTATATTTGCGCATTCCATAAATTCCCTGGCCTGTACCAGAGCATTCTGACCGGTGGTTCCGTCAAGAACTATAAGTGTTTCACGAAAAGCTTCGGGATAATCCTTGTCTATGATGCGGTTGATCTTTTTCAGCTCCTCCATAAGATTCTTCTTGTTATGGAGTCTTCCTGCAGTATCGCAGATAAGAATATCTGCATTTTTTGCCTTGGCTGATGCAACTGCATCATATATAACTGCGGCAGGGTCTGAGCCCTCCTGATGGGCAACTATTCCGGCGCCCGATCTTTGCGCCCATGTTCCGAGCTGTTCAATGGCACCTGCGCGGAAGGTATCGGCAGCGGCTAAAATGACCTTTTTGCCGTTTGATACCATCTGTCCCGCAAGCTTACCGATGGATGTGGTCTTACCCACACCGTTTACGCCTATTACCAAAACCACCGATTTCTGAGTCTCAAAGTCATATGCGTTTTCGCCGAGATACATCTTGTCCTTGATGCTCTGAATAAGAATATCCTTTATGACCGAAGGATCTTTCAGCTTTTCTTCTTCAACGCGCTCGCGAAGCGACTCAATGATATCGTTTGTGGTATGCACACCAATGTCTGCGGTTATAAGTATCTCTTCGAGCTCATCGTAAAAATCATCATCTATCTTTCCCGAAAAGATGCTGTCAAGCTTTGATACAAGGCTGTGCCTTGTCTTTGCCATACCGTCAAACAGACGTTTTAAAAAACCCTTTTTTTTCTCTGCCATAATGTGTTCTCCTATCAGGCATCAAGATCTTTTTCTACCATATTTACGGAAACAAGGCTCGAAACACCCTTTTCCATCATTGTTATACCATACAGTCTGTCAGCGGACACCATGGTGCCTCTTCTGTGTGAGATAACGATGAACTGGGTATTTGAAGTGAGTTTGTGAAGATACCTTGCAAACCTTGTAACGTTTGAATCGTCAAGCGCAGCCTCTATCTCGTCAAGAAGCGCAAAGGGCGAAGGCTTTAAGTTCTGTATCGCAAACAGAAGCGCTATAGCCGTAAGCGCCTTCTCGCCACCCGAAAGCTGCATCATGTTCTGAAGCTTTTTGCCCGGCGGCTGTGAAATGATCCTAATGCCGGCTTCTATCACATCTTCGTCTTCAACGAGCTCGAGTCTTCCGGAACCGCCTCCGAAAAGCTCTCTGAATACAGAGTTGAATTCTGTCTGGATGCGTCCGAACTGTTCGTTGAACTGTTTTCTCATTCCGGTATCCAGTTCTTCGATTATTCCGCCAAGGGTTACTTCCGAAGCTGAAAGATCGTCACACTGATTCTTCATGAATTCATATCTTTCGGATACTTCCTTATATTCTTCTATGGCATTGATATTTATGCTTCCTAAAGCTTTTATGCTGTTTTTGAGCCTTGCAGTCTCCTTTTTAAGTTCGTTTAATGTGAGCTCGGATGCATCTGTATCGTTAAGCACCTCTGCAGGGCTTACCTCCCATTCTGACCAAAGATAATCCACCAAAGCCTGCTGGTGATCCTCAAGCTTTTCTTTTCTTCCTTCGAGTCTGAGTTTTTCCATCTCATATTCTCTTAGGGCATCGGATATCTCCTGCTGCTTTGCAAAGAAGGTCTTTTGTGAAGCGGAATACTTTTCTCTTTCCTTTGAAAGCTTTTCGGACTCTTCTCCGGCTTTCTTTGCATCTTCAAGATATGCCTGCTTTTCCTTTTCAAAAGCATCTATCGTTGCATTCAGGCTTTCTATTGATGAAGCAGTCGCTTTTTTCTTCTTATCAAGCTCTTCTTTCTCATCCGCTAGTCTTGAAAGCTCGCCTTCGACTCTTTCAAGGTTTTGAAGCAGGAATTCTTTTTCCTGTCTGCACTTTGAAAGCTCGATTCTTGCATTTGAGACCTCATTGCTTAAGGCATCTCGTCTGCTCTTTTCATCCGCAAGCTTTGCCTCGTCTTCCGAGATATTCTTTTCGGAATCCGAATTCTCTTCCTCGATGCTTCTAAGAGAGTCCGTCATGGTCTCTCTTTCCTGCCTTAATGACGAAAGTATCTTTTCTATGCCGGCATTGTCATCCTCTGCGTTTGCAAGGTCTGACGAAAGGGACGTAAGTCTTTCCTGTGCCTGCGATATAAGGACTGTGATCTCCTTCTTTTTGATAAGCATATCCTGGAGCTGGCCGGATAATTCGTTTATCGCATTTTTAAGATCGTCCGTTTTCTTTTTATATGTGTTTATGCGCTTTGAAGCTTCCTTTTTGTTTTCTTCGGCCTCGCGCACGGCTGCTTCAAGCTCTTCTATCTCGCGCTTTCTTCCGAGAAGATTGTTTGAGTTTTTAAACGCACCGCCGGTAAGCGAACCGCCGGGGCTGAAGAGCTCTCCGTCAAGAGTTACTATCCTAAGTGAAAAACCGTATTTTTTAGCTATGGAATTTGCATTGTCAAAGCTGTCGACTACCATGGTCCTTGCCAGGAGATGGCTTATAACATTTTTGTATTTTGCGTCACATTCAAGCAGTTCGGATGCGATACCAAGACAGCCCTTTTCCTTTAACGCTTCGTTTTTGGAAAACTGTACGGGCTTTAAAAAAGAATCAAGCGGAAGAAATGTGGCTCTTCCGAGCTTATCCCTTTTAAGATATGATATGAGTTCTTTTGCCGTTTCCGTATCCTTTGTTACGATGTTCTGAATGGAACCGCCAAGTGCTATCTCTATTGCAACTTCATATTTTTTCGGCACCTTGATAAGGTCTGAGATAACGCCCGGAATATTCATTCCCTTTTCTTTTCCGTATCTCATGACCATCTTGATGCTGTTTTGATAGCCTTCGTATCTCTCTTCAAGTCCCTTTAAATGCTCTGCGTTCTTTTTGGCGACGGATCCTTTGTTTTCGGCATCCCTGAAAGACCTTTCGGCTTCTTCAAGCTTTAAAAGGTCTGCTCCGAGCATTTTTTTCCTTGAATCAATCTCTGTGTTCTGGGCACTTATCAAAACATTTATATCTTCAAGATCCTGTCTTTTTTCGGCAAGGCTCACTTCAAGATCGGACCTGTCGGTATTCAGCTTTAAAAGACGCGCATTTACCTCACCGCGCTTGATCAGCTGCTGCGACTCAAGTGTCTTGAAATGCTCGAGCTTTGAAGCGGCATCGGTCTTTTCGTTAAGCAAAGAAAGCAGTTTGTTCTTGCCTTCGGATACATTTTTTTCGTGCTTCTGTATTCTTATGTCAAGAGCCGCTAAGATATTTGTGGAATCGTATTCCTTGTTTGCAAGCTCATATTCCCTTTCGCCGTTTTCGGAAAGACTTTGGTTAACGCTCTCTCTGTCTTTTTGGTGACGCTGCTGCTCTTCTAAGATCTTTCCGAGTCTTTCTTCCGTGTGTGAAATAACGATGTTTTCGGAATTGATCTGTTCGTTTATGACAAGTATTCTCGACTGCTTGTCCTGGGCATTGCTCTGGGCATCCCTTGCAGCCTTGCTGCTTTCCTTAATGAGATCGTCGAGGCGGTCTATGGATGTATTTACCTCTTCGTATTCATCAAGGAGGGACTTGTTTGCCTGATTCTGTGTCTCGATATTTGAGATGACTATCTCAAGATTATCCTCTATCTCCTTAAGCTTTTCTTCGCCCTGTTCATAATCCTTTGCAAAAAGCCTAAAATCGAAGGCCTTAAGTTCGTCTCTAAGCGCAAGAAACTTCTTTGCGTTTTCCGACTGACGCTCTAAGGGACCGACCTGCTTTTCAAGCTCTGAAAGAATGTCGGTCACTCTTAAAAGATTGGCATGAACATTTTCAAGCTTCTTTAAGGTCTCTTTTTTTCTGCGCTTGTACTTTACAATACCCGCAGCCTCATCAAAAAGCTCTCTTCTTTCTTCAGGCTTGTTTGAAAGGATCCTGTCTATCTGACCCTGACCTATGATCGAATAACCTTCTTTTCCGATACCCGTATCATAGAACAGTTCCTGGATATCCTTAAGTCTTGTGATGACTCCGTTTATCTTGTATTCGCTCTCTCCGGATCTGAATACCTTTCTTGAAACGGTCACCTCCTCGTAGTCAATGGGAAGACGGTGATCCGAATTGTCAAGTGTTATCGCGACCGAAGCATACCCTTGCGGTTTTCTCATTTCGGTGCCCGAAAAGATAACGTCGCTCATGTTGGCACCACGGAGCTGCTTGGCGCTCTGTTCGCCGAGAACCCATCTTACGGCATCGGCAACATTGCTCTTTCCCGAACCGTTGGGACCTACGATACATGTTATACCGTTGTGAAACTGAAAATCTATTTTGTTGGCAAATGATTTAAAGCCTACTACTTCGATGCTTTTTAAATACATGTGCTAATCCTCTGAATAATACTTTTTTAAAGCCTCAAGGGCCGCAGCTGCCTGAGCAGCCTTTTTTGTATGGCCTTCGCCCACGCCGAGCACATTGCCTGCCACACTGACCTGCATGGTGAATACTCTCATATGATCGGGGCCGCTTTCGCCTATAAGCTCGTAGACGGGTTCTGCGCCGAGATGACCCTGCGCATATTCCTGAAGGGCCGATTTGCTGTCGTAATAGAGCTTTTTATGATCAAGATCGTTTAAAACGAATGAAAGAACAAATTTCTTTGCCTCTTCAAAACCGCCGTCAAGATAGATGGCGCCGATCAGGCTTTCAAGCGCATCAGAGATTATGGAATCTCTGTCCCTTCCACCTGTCTGCTCTTCGCCCCTGCCCAGCCTTATGTTCTTTTCAAGGCCTATCTCCCTTGCGCAGTATGCAAGCGCAGGCTCGCAGACCGCTGCCGCTCTTCTTTTGGTCATCTCACCTTCGGGGATCTCCGGTGTCATTTTATAAAAGAATTCGCTGGAGATGAGCTCTAAGACCGCATCACCCAGAAATTCTATTCTTTCATTAAAGAAGCTTTTGTTATGATTTTCATTGGCAAAGGATGAATGCGTGAGTGCGAGCAAAAGAAGGTTTTCATCCTTAAAGCTGTAGCCGATTTTATTCTGAAAAGACTTATATATCATCTGATTCACCGAAAAAAGGGCCTTAAAAAAGGCCCTGACAATTACCCTTTCGCTGAAGTCGCCGCAAAACGCTCAGCTATCTTTCCGTTTACATTCTGCTCATGGAATGTAATGCACTGTAATAATGCGTTTTTAACTTCCTTGGCCTTTGCATTTCCGTGGATCTTTACCACAAGACCTTTAAGGCCAAGCATCGGTGCGCCGCCATAGTTGGTAGCATCATATTTCTTGAGCTCTGTTTTTATGGCTTTCTTGGCAAGCAAAGCGCCTATCTTTGTCTTTGGCGATGACATGAGAGCTTTTTTAAGAGCCCCCTGAAGTGCGCCTGCAGCTCCTTCCATCGTCTTAAGGCAGACATTGCCGGCAAAAGCATCGCAAACGATCACATCACAGGTGCCGTAATTTACATCCCTTGCCTCTATATTTCCGATAAAGTTGATCTGCTTATCATCCTTTAAAAGCGCGTATGCTGCCTTGGTGAGCTCGTTTCCCTTTTCTTCTTCGGTTCCTATATTCAAAAGACCGACTTTAGGTTTTTTTATATTCATTGCGGATTCCATGTAGATGGAGCCCATATGCGCGAACTGGTGGAGCCATTCGGGTCTTGCGTCAACATTTGCGCCGCAGTCTATAAGAAGACTTACTCCGTTTACCGTAGGAACAAGCGGTGCAAGAGGCGGTCTGTAAACGCCCTTTTCTTTTCCGATTATAAGCTGTCCGCCTGCAAGAGATGCACCGGTCGAACCGCCTGAAACATAGCAGTCGGCTTTTTTATCTTTTACAAGATGAAGGGCCACAACAATGGACGAATCCTTTTTGTTTCTTATGGCCTTTACGGGATTTTCTGCCATTTCGATGACCGTATCGGCATTTACTATCTCGTAATACTCTTTATAGGAAGCTGCCTGAGGGTATTTTGCAAGTTCCGCCTCTATCCCCTGCTGCTTTCCTACAAAATAGATAAAGATGGAACCTTTGTCCGCTATCTCAAAGCAGTCCATTGCTCCTTTTACGATCTCTTCGGGAGCATTATCTCCGCCATAGGCATCAAGTGCTATCTTAACCATGTGTTCACCTCATAAAACAAGAGGGGCTTTTCCACAGGAAAAGCCCCCACTAAAGTCTTTTAGAGCCTGATCATTCAGCGGGAATGATCTCTTTCTTGTTATAAGAGCCGCAAGCCTTGCATACTCTGTGGGGCATCATAAGCTCTCCACATTTGGGGCACTTTACGAGATTAACGGAAGCCATCTTCCAGTTTGCACGGCGCTTATCTCTTCTGGCCTTTGAAGTTTTATTCTTGGGACAAATTGACATGGATCACACCTCCTCTTTGTTTGCATTGTAAATGTCTAAAATCCTGGTCATACGCGGGTCCGGAACGAATGTGTCGCAATTGCAGCTGCCTTCATTAAGATTCTTGCCGCATTTTATGCAGAGGCCCTTACAATCTTCACTGCACAGAACGTTCATTGGCAGCTGAACATAGCACTCATCCAGCACAAACCCATCCACGTCAAAACTGTGTCCGGAAACATATGACAACTCTTCCGATCCTTCTTCACTCTCACAGGGAATTCTTACTTCCGGCGTGAGTCTCATTTGATACTCAACCGGCTTTAAGCATCTTCCGCATTTAAGCATCAGGCCAAAGGATGTTTCACCTTTTATATAAGCTTTGTTTTTTCCTTCGTTTTGAAGAGTCAGCTTTACGGGCTGTTTTGAAACAATGTTCGCATCATCGCCGTAATACCTGATCTTTTCTGCTTCAAAAGGAACTTCAAGCTCTTTTACAAGATTTTCTCTTGAGAGGATCTCGGAAAGATCTATATGCATATCTTTTTCCTTTCTAAAGGATTTTTAGCATACCTAAGAAATTATAATCGTTTTTTTATTATTGTCAAGAAGAAAAATAAGTTTGTGGGGAAAAAACTTGTGAAAGCTTGTGAAAAGTTTTGACAGCGGGCAGGGAGGCATTATATTCCCCGCGGGTGCAGAGAATAGGTTATGCACCCGCAGGAAATATAATGCCCCCTGCCCTATTTATGCTTTGGCACTCGAAATGAGAGCCGGACTTAAGTCCCCGAGTCTCACTTTTACTGCCTGTAGGCGTATTCACACCTATCGGCAGTAAGATTTTTCATTTTACTACTGCCTGTACGCCTCTTTAGCTCTGTAGGCAGTAAGAATGCTTATCTTTACTACTGCCTATACGTAGCTTCGGCACCATAGGCAGTAAATTTATTATTTTTACTACTGCCTGTACGCTTCTTCAGCTCTACAGGCAGTAAGTTTATTATTTTTACTACTGCCTATAAGTTTCTTCGGCCATGTAGGCAGTAAGAATACATGTAAACATCATAATTACTGACCTTTTTTTCGTTTCTTAAGGCCGCTATGTATTGGGGAATAACACGATACAATTTTAAAACATATTCTTGTTTCATAACAATAAACTCCTAAAAAAAATGAGAACCGCATTATGCAGCTCTCATTTTTTGCATATTCACCATTAGCGATTATGCACTGATTAGCATCCACTTTTCGGCAGGATTCTCCATCTGCTGTAAATGATACAAGAAAAACTCTTGCTTGTAAAGCACTTTACGAAGAAAAAAGTTTGTACAGCTTGACACTAAAAATGAGACTCTGACCCCGTCCCGGGGTCTCAAAATGACTATTGGTCAGAATGAGACTCTGACCCCGTCCCGGGGTCTCACTTTTAAGTTATAGCTTTACTTCCTCTTCCGCTCTTCTTCATGAAGATCTGAATGGCAACTCCGACGGCGATGAGGCCAAGGCCGATGAGGTCGGTCAGGGTTCCGGGAAGGATCATGAGGAGGCCGCCGGCAATAAGGAGGATGCTGTCAAATATTCCCATTTTCGTGAAGAGATAGCCTTCGAGGGCTGCGGCAACGCTGACAACACCGATCATTGATGTGACTGCTATAACGACAACGCCCAGAGGATCTGTGTCTATCAGGAGCATTTCGGGGCTGAAGCAGAACACATAAGGGATGATGAAGGCTGCAATGGCAAGCTTGGTTGCATTGACGGCCGTTCGCATGGGATTTGATTTTGCGATGGCGCTTCCGGCGTAGGCGGCCAAAGCGACGGGGGGTGTGATGTCCGCTACTATTCCGAAGTAGAATACGAAAAAGTGTGCGGCAAGGATCGGAACGCCCATTCTGGTAAGGATGGGTGCGCAAGTGGCTGCCATGATGCAGTATGTTGCGGTGGTGGGAACGCCCATTCCGAGGACGATACAACAGAGCATGGTAAGGAAGAGCGCGATAAAGAGCTTGTCCCCTGCTACTGTAACTATGGCATTGATAAGTTCGTTTGCAAGGCCGGTCATGGTGATGGTGCCGGATATGATACCTGCAACGCCGCAGGCGGCTCCGACTGTAATGGTTCCTTTACCGCCGGCTTCAAGCGCTTCAAAGAATTTCTTTAATGTAAAGCATTTTTCGGTCTCTTTACCCTTGCCTGAAAGAACGTCAAGTGCGGGATGAGCTGAGCCTGCGCCTTTTCTTGCACGGGCGGCCTTTCTGTATTCGCCGAAGACGATGCAGTCAAAGATACCGATGGCTATAGCTGCGCCTATGGAAAATGTCGCGGCTCTTTGCATGGTCATCATATTGCCGGATACCCATATTACAAGGAGAACGAGAGGTGTAAGAAGATATATCTTCTTTATGAGTTTTGCAAACCTGGGCAGTTTGTCCTTTGAGATGCCGGTAAGGCCGTATTTCTTGGCTTCAAGATGAACGGCTATGAATATTCCGAGGAAATAAAGGACTGCGGGAAGTATGGCGCGGCTTAAAATATCGGAATAGGGAACGCCTATTATATCGGCCATAAGGAATGCCGCAGCGCCCATGATGGGAGGCATTATCTGACCGCCTGTCGAAGCGGCCGCTTCTACTGCGCC
>CADAQV010000041.1 GCA_902790095.1 uncultured Lachnospiraceae bacterium
GATTTTCTTGATTTGTTGCATGGGCTGAGGTGATTTTGAGACTGGGGGACTTAAGTCAGAGTCTCAAAAATAGTGTTGACACAGCTATGCAACAGTGCTAAACTCAAACCAGTAAAAGAACAAAAGAAGGGCGCATATAAGATGCGATGGTGTCAAAATGGAGATCAGATGAGATGATAAGGTAAACGCGAACTAATCATTAGGGCTCGAAAGAGTCTGTTTGTGTATGCCGAATCAGGTCATCGTATTCATTTTGAGACCGCTTGCAGAAGCAGTTTAAGTATCTTTTCGCGCATACCCGGTCTTCATATGCATATGTGATCTGCTTTCGGCATGAAAGCAGATCTTTTTCGTATTGGAGGTGATATTTATGGCACAGATCAGTGTTAACGATCTTACATTTTCATACGATGGAAGTGCGGATGATATATTTACGAACATGTCCTTTAACATAGATACGGACTGGAAGCTTGGACTGATCGGCAGAAACGGCAAAGGAAAGACAACCTTTTTAAATCTTCTTCTTGGGAAATATGAATATCGCGGAAGCATATCTTCGGGCGAAAGATTCGACTATTTTCCTTACTCATATACCGAAAAAGACGGTAAAAAGACCGCCCTTGAGCTTGCAGAAGTTTGGAAGCCGCAGGCGGAAAGCTGGCAGGTGCTGGTACAGATGAATCAGCTGGGGATGGACTCAGAGTGCCTGTACAGGCCTTTTAAAACGCTTAGCTTCGGGGAGCGAACAAGGGTGATGCTGGCGGTTTTGTTTGCATGTGATAACGAATTCCTGCTTATAGATGAGCCTACGAATCACCTCGACAGTGCCGCAAGAGAAAGCGTGAAAAGCTTTCTTGCATCAAAAAAGGGATTCATACTTGTGTCGCATGACAGAGATCTTCTTGACGCAGTGTGTGATCATGTGCTCGTTATGAACAGAGCGACCATCGAGGTGCAAGCGGGCAATTTTACGTCTTGGTGGGAAAACAAGGAAAAGCTGGATGCTTTCAGACAGTCCGAGAATGAGAAACATCTAAAGGAGATAGGAAAGCTCAAAGCTGCAGCAGACAGAAGCGGAAGATGGGCGGAAAAAAATGAAAATTCCAAGATAGGCTTTGACCCTGTGGCGGAGCATGACAGAAACATCTCAACCAGAGCTTATATAGGCGCTAAGACTAAAAAGATGCAGGCGAGAGTGAAGTCATATCAGGTACGTATAGGCAGAGAGATCGAGGAAAAGGAAGGCCTGCTTCAGGACATAGAGCAGGTGACGGAGCTGAAGATCGTTCCGCTTTCATTTCACAAGGAAGTTTTGATAAATGCGCGTGAGCTGTCATTAAAATATGAGAGCGCTGCAAAAGAATTGTTCCGTGATCTTTCGTTTCAGGTATGCAGAGGTGACAGAGTGGTTCTTTCGGGTGAGAACGGATGCGGAAAATCGAGCATACTTAAAGCCGTGCTTGAAAAAGTATGGCAGGGTGAAAAAAGCCCGGATCTTATCACATCGGGAACCCTTGAAGCAGCCGCAGGCATGATCATCTCTTATGTCAGTCAGGATACATCTTTTCTTATAGGTTCCCTAAACGAATTCTGCAGAAAAAGAGGTCTTAGTGAAAGCCTTTTCCTTGCGGTGCTTCGCCGGCTCGATTTCGGCCGCGAGCAGTTTGTAAAGAACATGGAGGATTTTTCCGAAGGGCAGAAAAAGAAGGTTCTTATAGCCGCCAGCCTTGTAACCCCGGCGCATCTGTACATCTGGGACGAACCCCTCAACTATATAGATGTCTTTTCCCGTATGCAGATAGAAGACCTTATCCTTAAATTTAAACCAACAATGCTGCTTGTCGAGCATGATATAAGGTTTCAGGAAAAGGTCGCAACGCGTGTGGTGAATGTATGAGTTTACAAACATTTTTGCATTAGACAGTGGCCCGGCCGCTGTCTTTTTGCTTCCCTTGCATTTTGTTTTGATAATGGCTATAATAAAAAAAATGGCAGTTTTTTATAATATTATAGGAGTTTCATTATGGTAAATAAGAACAGAAAGAACAAAATAAAGATCACGGCCGCAGCTGCTATACTTATGGCTGCAAGTCTTATGGGCGGCGGTGTTTTTGCCGATACCGAAAACATAGACCCGCTTACCTATCTTCACGAATGCCTTCAATACCATGGTGATGAAGAACATCCATCGGCATTCAGCCTTAGGGCATATACTAAAGATGGACAGAGCGTTGTTACATCGATAAAAAGTCAGTCACCCTGGGGCAATTGCTGGGGGTTTTCCGCGATAGCCGCCGCTGAAGCGAGCATCCTTTCCGAATGCTATCAAAAGTGGGATCAGCTTGCCCCCGAGTTTAAAGAAAAATATGGTATAAATTCCTTCGCCGAGCTCCGTGACCGGCTCGATCTTTCGGAACGGCAGTTTGTGTGGTTTGTCGGTTCGCCTGAACCTGAAAACGGGAATTATCCATTACAGGCAGGCGAAGGTATTATCACAAAGGATCAGAGCATTGGAGGACATATCGGTTTTGGAGGCAGTCCTTTTTATGCTACTTTAGTCTTTGCGCGGGGAACCGGACCGATAGAAGAGAGCCTGGCTCCATATCAGAATAGTGAGGGTGTATTGGAAAAAACTTCTGAGGTGACCGCGAAAGATGGTACAAAGTATGATGTTTTGAGATATCAAAAAAATAAGGTGGAAACACGGGATGTAGAATATGAATGTATTTTGCCTCCGGGAGTTACAAAAGAAGAATTTTTAGAAAGATACAGCTATTGGCCGAGCAGAAGGGAGAGGATAGGAAAAAGGCTTGACCAGGGAGTGATAACGAAAAACAAAACAGTAGATGTGTATGAGGATGACAATGGAAAGAGGTACAGCATTGTACGCATAAACGAATATTATGGGTTGGCGCCCGACTATCCTGAGATCCTTATTTTTGAAGACGAGGACGGAAAAAGGTATGAATTTGACCCGGTGACCAAGTCATATCCCGGGATGCCCTCCATTCATAAAGTATATTATGACTGGAGTGTTGACGAATCGTTTCGCTATGCTTCATTGCTTGGGCTTGAATATGCAAATATTCTGCCGGCTTATCGTGATGAGAATTGGATCAAAAATGAAACCATAAATGCGATAAAAGATGAACTGCTCGCAGGACGCGGTGTAAGCATTTCATTCTGCGCGGATGCGGCATTACCGGAACAGACCATAACTTCAGATTTTATCAATAAAGAGGGCAATGCGTGGGCGCATTATACATATCGATTTGAACAAACAGCCAATCATACTGTTACCATAGTCGGGTATAATGATGATTTTCCTAAGAGCCTTTTTACCGAAGGGTCTCAGCCGCCGGAAAAAGGTGCCTGGCTTGTAAAAAACAGCTGGGGAGGAGGAATGTCCACCGGAACTGATTTCAGTGATTGGGGTATAGATGAAAACGGTGATGGTATAGGTGACGGATATTTTTGGCTGTCTTATTGGGATGATTCCATATCTAATATAGAATCATTCGATTTCAAAGTAGAGGATCTTATCACTGACCGAATGGAATATGACATTCGTCAGTATGATCTGATGCCTACTGCGAGGTCATTAAAAGTTGATCACGAAAAGGAAGCAAATGTGTTTACTTCAGAAGCGAACACGATCCTACATGAGATCGGTGTTTTGAATGCTGAAGGAAAGACGACGCTTACATATGAACTCTATCTGTTAAACGATGATGCTGCAGATCCGACAGATGGAACACTGCTTGCATCCGGTTCGGAATACTTTGAATACGCAGGATATCATCGGATGGCAATTGACAAGGTATGTATTATCCCTGAAGGCGCGAAGTATTCTGTCGTTGTGACACAAAAGACAGAAGACAAACCATATGTGTCGGTGAATTATAATATAAATGGGCAGTTTATTGCAGAAGCAGATCCTGATACATCAAATAAAACAGATAAATACTTTAATGCCGTTGTGAACAGAGGTGAAAGCTACATCCTCGATCAGGGAAGATGGATCGACATGGTGGATAGTATGCCCGCATTAAAGAAGACCGTTGCGAGCATTTTCGATGTAAAGGATGAGTGGTTTTGTATCGACAATTTCAGCATTAAAGTGTATGCAGATTTCATTGAAGCAGATCTCAGCGCAGAGGCTGCAGGGATCGGCTCGGGCGAGAAAGCAAATACTGCGGGCGTATCTGACGAGGATGCTGCAAAGGCAGATGCTTTGCATATGCTTGCATTGGTATTTGATGATATTTTAAGCAACAAAGCAGCCGAAACAGCTGAGTCTGTCAAGCTTGGAGTTATCAGTGCAAATGATTATGACAGCATCCTGAAGAGTCAGATCGACCCTGTGAGAAAGACAGGGCTTAAGGTTGTAGTGGATGCAAAGGAGATTTCATCCTCAGATATTGATAATACGGGATTGAAAAAGCTTCTTGAAGAGGCTGCTGATAATATAGCCCTCTATGCCGATATAAGTCTGCTTGTCTATGCAACAGATGGTAATGAGCTTCTCGGAAGCCTGCACAGTACAAATAATCCCATAGGTCTTGCGATCAGGATACCTGATGAGCTGCTTTCAGCCGATAAAAATATCTTTGTACTCCGCCTGCATAACGGGGTGGTTGAACGTTTGGAAACAAGAGTGGAAAACGGCATTGCATACTTTGCAAGCGATGTCTTTTCAACATTTGCTCTGGCTTATGAAAATGTTGAGACGCCTGAAATACCGGAAGAGCCTGATGTGCCGAGTGCACCGGATACATCGGATACACCGGATACATCGGATACACCCGTTTCACCGGGAAATGATACTTTGCCGGATGAAGACGGAGATATTTCAGAAGAGACAGGCGAAGATCACGGAAGGATAGCATTTCTTTTGTTAATGCTGTTTGGAGCCGGTACGGCATTTTTTGCAATAAAGGAAAAGAAGAATAAGCAGTAGATCATGGTCTGCGGTAAAAAGAGAGGAAGGTGTTGTATATTGGGGCTCCTAAGAATTCTCGATTACGCAAACAGGGGAGGGGATAACGCGCATAAAGGTATTATGATCGAAAAAGGACTGGAGATATTGCGTAAGCAGTGTCAGAAATGGCACTGACCGGTTTGAGTATATATAAAAAGACTGCGCGCCGCCACCTCCGCATATAGGGCGAAAGCAGCGGCGCCGGCCGGCTTTAAATACTGTTTAAAAACTCTTTTTCTTTTGTTATAACGGCCTTCATAGCCTCCGGTCCGGGGGCGCCGATGGTCATGCGCTTTTCAACGCAGGTCTTAAGAGAGATGGCTTCGTAAATATCATCCTCAAACACGGGACTGATGGCCTTGTAATCTGCAAGGGGGAGTTCATCAAGGGAGATGCCTTTTTCCTCGCAGGTCAGGACGAGCTGCCCTACGATGCCGTGGGCATCGCGGAAGGGAACGCCTTTTAATACAAGGTAGTCTGCGGCATCGGTGGCGTTGGTAAAACCTTTCTTTGCGCTTGCGGCCATGTTTTCCTTGTTAAAGGTTGTGGTTGAAAGCATGCCGGTAAAGAGCTTGATGCAGCTTTTGGTAGTGTCAAGGGCGTCAAAGAACATTTCCTTGTCTTCCTGCATATCCTTGTTGTATGCAAGAGGGATGCCCTTCATAGTGGTAAGGAAGCCTGTAAGAGCGCCGTAGACTCTGCCGGTCTTGCCGCGGACAAGCTCTGCAATGTCGGGGTTCTTCTTTTGAGGCATAATGGAAGAGCCCGTGCTGAAGGCGTCGTCAAGGTTTATGAATCGGTATTCGTTGCTGTTCCAGATGATGAATTCCTCCGAAAAACGTGAAAGATGCATCATGACTGTAGCCATAGCGGAGAGGAATTCTATGATATAGTCTCTGTCAGAAACAGAGTCCATGGAGTTAAGTGTAGGGCCGTAAAAATCAAGAAGAGAGGCCGTATACTCCCTGTCAAGAGGGTATGTAGTTCCGGCGAGGGCGCCTGCGCCAAGAGGACAGTAGTTCATGCGCTTTCTTATGCCGATAAGTCTCTGCACATCCCTTGAAAACATTTCAAAATATGCGCCGAGGTGGTGAGCCAATGTGACCGGCTGGGCCTTCTGAAGATGTGTAAAGCCCGGCATAAAGGTCTCTATGTTTTCCTCCATGATGGGAAGAATGGTTGCGAGAAGCTCTTTTAAAAGCTCCTTCATCTCATCTATCTGGTCGCGCGCATAAAGCCTCATGTCAAGAGCTACCTGGTCATTGCGGCTGCGGCCTGTATGAAGGCGCTTTCCCGCATCACCTACGCGCTCGATAAGGTTTGCCTCTACAAAGCTGTGGATGTCCTCTGAAGTCTCATCAAAGGGAAGTGCGCCGCTTTCGATATCTTTTGCGATGCTTTCAAGGCCGGGAATGATGGCATTTTTGTCATCCTCAGAAATGATGCCCTGCTTTGCAAGCATCGTAACATGTGCGATGCTTCCGCGAATGTCCTGCTTATAAAACCTTCTGTCAAAGGGAAGAGAAGAGTTGAATGCGTTTACATAGCTGTCGGTCTCTTTTGTGAACCTTCCGCCCCATAATTTCATATTTTTTACCTTACCTTTCTGTTTTCATAAAAATGCGCCGCAAGCTGCGGCGCTTTTATTTTTCTTAGATAAGCTTCTTGAGCTCTTCGGGGTTGTTTGATCGCTTGATAGCGATATCTCTTGTAATGGCACCCGACTGAACAAGTCTCTTAAGATCGGAGTTGAGAGTGTGCATACCTGACTTGGAAGAAGTCTGCATGTGTGACTCAATCTGATATGTCTTGTTGCTTCTGATAAGGTTGTTGATAGCATCGTTGCAGACAAGAACTTCTGTTGCAACGGCACGTCCGTCACCTGTAGCATAGGGGATAAGTGTCTGTGTAACAACGCCCATCAAAACGGCAGCAAGCTGTGTTCTGATCTGGTTCTGTGCGTGAGGAGGGAAAACGTCGATGATACGGTCGATGGTTTCTGCGGCACCTGTTGTATGAAGTGTTGACATAACAAGGTGTCCTGTCTCGGCTGCGGTTATAGCTGCGGAGATGGTCTCAAAGTCACGCATTTCTCCTACAAGGATAACATCGGGGTCTTCACGGAGAACCGAACGGAGAGCGCCTGAGAACGTATCAACGTCACGGCCGATCTCTCTCTGATGGATAGTCGACTTACCGGGTGTGTACATATACTCGATAGGGTCTTCGATGGTAACTATGTGCTCTGCTCTTGAACGGTTGATGTAATCGATCATGGAAGCAAGAGTAGTCGACTTACCTGAACCTGTAGGGCCTGTAACAAGTACAAGACCTCTCGGAAGATCCGCAAATGTCTTTATTGAAGGCGGAAGGTGAAGTGTCTCAAAGGTGGGAACAGAGTTACCCATGATACGAAGCGTAGCCGCATGTGTACCGCGCTGATGGAACGCGTTTACACGGCATCTGATACCGCTGGGTGTCTGATATGAGAAGTCGATGTCGGCTGTCTCTTCCCTGTACTTCTTTGCCTGTTTGTCTGAAAACATTGAAAAGATAAGCTCGTCAAGGTCGTCCGGAGAATACTTCTGGTCGATCTTTCCAAGAACGCCGTAACGGCGAAGTGCGATCTCGCCCTCCTGTGTAATATGGATGTCCGAGCAGTTCTGCGACTTGGCATACTCTATAAGCTGGTTGATGGTCATGTCCATGGTGTTCTGTCTCCTTTTTACATTATATGGTTTTATCTGTCAGGCGTAATATTCATCGCCGCATGTATCTATTGTATTTCTATTTATCGTTTTCGTCAACCATAGATTTGTCATTTTCCGAAGATAATTCATCGCTTTTTTCAGCTTCTGCGGATGTTTCTTCGAGTTTTTTAACTATCTGCATCTCTTCGGCCGAAATTTCGGGTGAAAATGGCACATCTTCGCCCTCTTCGGTGGCCGGAGCTTCGGGTTCGCCCTGGGATGCTTTCCCCCCTCTTTTTTCGGGTTCGGGCTCATCCTCCTCGTCCTCGTCATCAAATCCGTTGTATTCGGCCGTTTTATATCTGCCCGCATTTTCCGACAGATATTTGGCGGCTCTTTCGCCGTCCATCTCCTCATCCTCTATAAAGGCGCTCTGAACGTGGATGTATCTGCGATAGAGGAATCTGAACCATGTGATGAGCACAAGTATCAACAGCGAGAGGAGAGTAAGCTTAAGGCCGATGCTGTATCCCTGAGGGATGTATTCCATCTTTATGGTATGCGTACCTTCGGAAAGGGGAATTGCGAGCATTGCTTTTTTCAGCATGACGGGGGTAACGACCTCGCCGTCAACATATACCTTCCATCCTTCGTCATAGGCGATGGATGTGTACATAAGTCCTGATTCCTTAACATCGATCTTGCCTTCAAGAGTGCTGTCGGTAAATGCCGTTACATCAAGAGAAGAGCTGTTTAAGATCTCGTAAGCCTCTTTCATAACGTCAGGATCGAGCACGTAGAGTGAGAAGTAAAGGTTCTGATCTTCGGTCTTGCTGGTTATGGTGATGGTATCGCCCTTCTTTGCGTATCCCATGTCAAGGATGAAGCGGCGCTTAAGGCTCGTGTGGCTCACCGACTGGTCAGCCCTTGAAGCATCCTTGCTCTTTATAACGGTATTCACTTCGTCTATGCTTGAATTAAGCACGTATGCGTAGTAGTAACCGTCCTGATCCACGGTGAATGATGCAACGGATTCGCTCTTGTCATTGTCCGAATATGAAGCATACTTGAAGAGGTTGTAAAGCCCTGTCGAAGCGGTTATGTAATTGTTCTGTGTGTCAACGGGGTTATTGCCCTCTGTGTACCATTTGGTCTCAAAATCCGAAGGAACCATGAAACCTACGGGAAGGGAATACTTGTTCTCATACATCTTCACATCGCCCGATGAAGCGCGTAAGGTTCGGAGCTCGTTGTCGGGGTATGTTATGTTTGAAAACTCAAACTTGACGGAGAAGAGCATGTCGACAAGCAATGTTGCGCCTGTTTTTGAATATGCGTTCGTTGCGGATTCCATTCCGAGTATCTTGTAGTAGTCGGAAAGATTCTTGTTTGCCGTCGAAGAGAAGACGGATGTCGAAGGATACTGATACCATGACCCGTCATTCTTTGTTCTGAGCCTCAGCTTTTCGCATCTGTAGAAGAGTCGGTCGCT
>CADAQV010000042.1 GCA_902790095.1 uncultured Lachnospiraceae bacterium
TATGGCGTGGAGCAGAACATCTGCGTCTGAATGGCCCAGAAGACCTTTTTCGTAAGGTATCTCCACTCCTCCTATTATTAGCTTTCTTCCTTCCACAAGTCTGTGGACATCATAACCTGTTCCTACTCGCATATTATCTCCTTTTTGGGTTAGCCTGTACTAATCCGGCACGCCTATGATAGCACATAAGCCCCTTATTTACAAGCTTGAGGGGCCCCGCAAAAAAACTTTTATTTTCTGCTTGACACGAATGCCCTTTTTCAATATAATACACGTGTTGTCTGTTTGCGGGATCTTAGCTCAGCTGGGAGAGCATCTGCCTTACAAGCAGAGGGTCATAGGTTCGAGCCCTATAGGTCCCACTCCTCAGACAACATCATATGGCGGAATAGCTCAGTTGGCTAGAGCACACGGTTCATACCCGTGGTGTCGAGAGTTCGAATCTCCCTTCCGCTACTGGCCATCGTTATCGATGGCCTTTTCTTTTGATTTGAGGACGTTATCATGAGTAAAAAACCCGATTACAAAATGCTCCTCTGGGGCATTTATTATATATTCTACCTTATCGGCTTCTTCTATATAGAATCGATCCCCGTGGGAGATAATTTCCACCTCTTAAGCAGCCGGGTAGACGACTTCTTTCCCTTTTGCGAATACTTCGTCATTCCCTACTTCATGTGGTTTTTGTATTTCCCCGCCGTTTGGATCTATCTGGCACTTTTTGAAAAGAAGACCTTCATTCCCTTTACCGTAATGCTCTTTACCGGAATGACTCTTTTCATATTTGTAAGCCTCATCTATCCTAACTACATTTCCCTCCGCGTCGAATTTGACAAGGACAAAAATCTCTTCACAAAGCTCTGCGGCCTTTTGCAGAACATCGACACGCCCACAAATGTATTTCCGAGCATCCATGTATTCAACTCCATGGTCGCGCATATCGGCATAAGAAGGTCAGAGCTTGGAAAAAATATTTATATAAGGATCGGCTCCTTTGTGATAATGTCACTCATATGCATCGCCACCCTCTTCATGAAGCAGCATTCTTTCGTGGACTTTTTGGGCGGCGCAGGGCTTACTCTTATCCTGTACATTCCTATATATATCATTTATCCGTATATAAAGAAAAAACACGCATAAAAAAAGCTCCCGCCCGGGGAGCTTTTTTTAGTTAAATCCGAATATCTTCTGAACGATGCCGTAGATAAATACGACTATCTTCTTCATCGGTTTTGTCTTTACGTTCATCATGAAGCCGAGGAACTTTTTATATCTTAATTCCCTGTACATGTTCTCGTTCTTGTCCTTGAGATATGCCCACAGCTCCTCCTTCTTCTGTTTATGCTCGGGATTCTCGTATTTAAGGAGAAGGATGGATGAAATGACCGTAATTATATTTAGGTACTGATACATGTAATAACGGAGTTTTTTGTCATTCAGCCTGTCAAGATCGTATGCATCGATCATGATCTTGTTTACTTTGAGCTGCTGGTCGATACGCTTTATCATGGTCTGTTCCTGAACGGACTGGTCCTCGCGGCCGATGAAATAATGATAGAGCGTCACGTCAAGGTAATATATGTTCTTTACATAAGGAAGGGGCTGGTATACATAGACGTTGTCTACGTAGAAGGTGTGCTCGGGGAGCTTAAGGCCGGACTTTAAGAGTACCGCCCTTCTGTAGATGACGGAATGCATGAGGATGTACTGCCCTACCGAAAAGTGACCGATGTCCTTCCACTGGAAAAACCTGTTCTTTGGAAGGGCATGGTGATATTTCATGACCTTTTTGTGCTTTGCGCCGAGCTTGTCGTAGATGAAGTTTGAAACGAGCATATCGGGGCTCTTTTTTGCGGCACTTGCTTTTTTAAGGAAAGCAAGGACCTTACTGTATGCTTCTTCATCGATCCAGTCGTCGGAATCGACAACTTTTACGAATTCGCCTTTTGCGTTTGCAATACCTGTGTTTACGGCACCGCCGTGACCTTTGTTTTCCTGGTGGATGGCCCTTACTATGCCCGGATAATTTTCTTCGTACTTCTTTCCTATAGAAAGAGTGTTGTCCACAGAACCGTCATCTATGACGAGTATTTCGACATCCTCTCCGCCGGGAAGGAGTGTCTGGATGCAGTGTTCCATATAATCCTGCGAATTGTAGCATGGAACGATGAATGATAATAGCTTTTCCATTTATAATGTTTCCTCCGTAAAAACTTCCTGTTTATCCCGCACCGGCTTATCCTTGATCCTTGCAACAACCATAAGGCAGATAAGTGTCAGAATGCCGGTCACGACAGTTGTAATTATTATTCTTGTTTTATCTCCGGCCAGCATATATGACATACCGTCATTGTTCTGCAACACGACAGATATACCGTTTCCGCATCCGTGAACTATGATGCACGCGATGATGGAATGGAATTTTTCATAGGTATAGGCAAATATCAGGCCTAAAAGGCCGGCGTATATGAACTGCAAAAGATTTAAATGGTACAGTCCGAAAAAGATGGCCGAAACAAGAACTGCCAGCGGAACGATGGCATATGTTCTCATTCTCTTAAATATCAGTCCTCTGAAAAGCAGTTCTTCCATTGCCGGACCTAAAACGGCCGCAACTATTATCTGCACGATAAAAGGGGCGGAATAAATGCGCCTTGCCGAATTTTCATATGTGCCTCCAAGAAGCTTTATCATACCGGTAAGGTCCAGGAAAAAGTTCAAAAAGATAGTTGCCGAAACTCCGAGCACTGCAAGAACAGCGTAGCCGATAGGACTTGATACGGGTTCGGGGACGATTATCCGTCTTGCATCCTTCATATACATATACATAAGAAGAGGTATGCACAAAAGATTGATAATGCCGGTCACATAAAGAGCGTCTCTTTGGTATCTTTCGTAATATGCCTTGCTTGCCGCATCAAGCGACTCTTTCCCGCCCGAATTGTATAATGACAAAAGATTCCCGGACGTAAATATGATATAAATAATTGTCACTAACAAACTTATGCCGAAATAAATAAAAATGGGCGAAAATAGCTTCCATACCCTGACTGTATAACTGTCACTCTTCATTATGAAATGTTTCCTTATTATATCTGCTTTCAAAATGTCTCAAAAACGCATCACGCCTAATATAGCACAAAACACAAAAAAAAGAAATGCCTATTTGTGCACAAATAATTCAAGGGATGAGAATGATCTCATCCCTTGAAAAAGTCTTTTTTTAGAAAGGAGACTGTGAATTCTTTGCGGCTTCATCGATCTTGCCGTCATATGCATGTATTACCTGTACATAGCAGCTTGAAGGAAGCTTGCCGAGAAGCTCTTCAGTTTCTTCTATAGAAAGGTTGAGCGGAATAAGTGCATGAAGCTCTTTGCAATTTCCCTCTTCTTCTATAAAGAAGTCATCAGCTTCGTAATCGGGGATATTGAGGATCTGTACTGTCTGGATCTTCATATCCTGAATAGCTTCGGCATCCTTATCCTTCATCCAATATGCGAGCTCTATCGCATATGTATTGTTCTTAAGAGTAGGTGCCGTTGCGGGCATATTTTCCGCAGCCTTGCTCTTTATGCTGTTCTTCTTGCAGAACTCATATACAGCCGAATTGTTGCTGCAATATACCGTAAGCTTGGGGATCATGTTCTGTCCCATCTTAGGGAAGAATACTCTTGTTCCAAACCTTGTGATGCTGGGCGGAAGAACGACCTTGTTGAGTGAACGGCAGTTATAGAAGGACTTGTCGCCTATGGATACTGTCGACATAGGAAGTTCGAAACCTTCAAGAGCGCTGCACTCCTGGAATGCGGATGTTTCCACCGCACGGATACCGTCGGGGAATGTAACTGTCTTGAGGCCGCTGCACTTAAGCATGGTGGATTCGCTGATCCACTTGAGTCCTTCGGGGAATGCGATCTCGGTGATGGATTTGCAGTTTGCAAATGCATATGCACCTATATCGCTCATCTTGTCAGGAAGCTTGACCTCTGCGAGTGCTGCACAATCCATGAAAGCTGCAGTCTTGATCTTTTCAACACTTTGAGGAAGTACTACCTTCTTCAGGTTCTCGCAGCCAAAGAAGCATTCGGAGCCGATGAATTTAACTCCGTCGTCTATGGTCACAGATTCTATCTCGGAATTCTTGATGAATGCGCGGGCCGCAATTGCTACGACAGGCTTTCCTTCAACATTGCCGGGAACTTCTACGGATGAAGCACCGGTGCCGAGATACTTTTCTATAACAAAACCGTTAACAGAATCGTGGAATGCGAACAGGCCCTTGAACTCTGCAAGGTTTCCTGCCTTTGCGCTTCCTCCCGAAACAACTGCCGGTGCAGGCGCAGGTGCAGGTGCAGGCGCAGGCGCAGGTGCAGGTGCAGGTGCCGGAGCAGGTGCGGGTTTGTTTTCAACAACTATATCCTTCTGATCAACAACTTCTACAACAGGAGCGGGCGTAACCGGAGGCTTAGGCGGCGGTGGTACCGAAGCACCTGCAGGCTTTGCCGGAGGCGGTGTCTGCTGAGGTTTTGCTGCCGGAGGCGGCGGGAAGGTTCCCGGCTTTGTGGGCGGCGGTGGTACCTGCTGACCAATGGTATTTCCTCTGTCCGATTCTCTTGTAAAGTTGGGGAACTGCTTCATAGGAGTTCCGCCCTGCTTTGGCGGCGGAGGCGGAGGTACCTGAGCATTTCCGCCATTCGGAGCCGGAGTCTGAGGCGGTGTCTGCTGGCCAAGCTGTATAGGCCCGTTTTGAGCGGGAGGCGCTGTAGGATTCTTTTTACTCTTACCGAAACCGAATCTGCTTAAGAAACCGGATGCGTTTTCAACTTCTTCCTGCTTGATCGTATTACCGGTATCTCCCCTGTCGGCTTCTCTTGCGAAGTTGGGGAACTGCTTCTGCGGTGCAGGTGCGGGACCTGAAGTTCCTCTGTCACCACGGTCTGATTCCCTTGTAAAGTTGGGAAACTGCTTCTGCATGGGAGCACCGGGCGGAGGCGGTGTCTGACCTGTACGCTGTGCTGCGGGCGAAGGCGGAAGACCACGCTGTGCCGCAGGCGAAGGCGGAAGGCCCTTTTGTGCAGCCGGAGAAGGCGGCAATTTTGATGCATTTCCACCCTGATTTACAACAGGCCCTGCAGGGATAAGGTAATCTACATTCGGATCGCCTGCTTCGGGTATAGGGGTACCGCACATAGGGCAGACCTTGAACAGATTCTGAAGTGGATAATTACACTGAGGACATGCCTTCGGTCTCTTCTCTTCTGCAGCAATGAACTTCTCGAGATCGGTGTACTGGCCCTTATATGTAAGAAGTTCTGACTTTAAGGCCTCCTGCGTGGTGCGGGCTGCCTTGAGTTCTTCCTGCAGGTTGTCAATGGTATTCTCGACTTCGACAAGCTTTATGTTCAGGCTGTCTTTTAGGCTGAGCTCAAATTTGTCGAGGGATGCAACCAGTTCCTCCTGTTTAGCTTTTACTGAACTGTTCATTTAACATCATCTCCTGTTCACTAGTATATTTCTGCAATTAAAGACTGGAATTAGTATAGCACATTTTCCAAAAATTTTCTTCAAAAAAAATGGGAAAATATAAAATTTAGACAAATTTTATATAATCCCGAGTTCTAATTAAGCACTTTTAACAACGCGCAGGGTCCTTAGGGGGATCCTGCGCGTAAAAATTGTCCTATCAGTCGATTTTCTTTACTGCAAATGCCGTTCTTGAGGGCATATAGATAAGGAATCCGGTCCTTCCGTCCCCAAGTGTCACAGTGTCATAGACGATATTTTCATCGATCCTGTCCTGTCCGCCAAATCTTGCCTCATCGGTTGAAAGCACGACTTTGTACTTTCCGGGCCTTGATACGGGTATAAAGTAACCTGTAAACGATTTTGAAGGATGGAAATTGAATGCGAGCGTCACGGGGCCTCTTTCAAATACAAGGACTTTGTCCTCCTGATGCACCCAGAGATTTCTAAGCTCCTTGCAAAGCAGGTCATTATCGACAGTGAGCTTTATCATCGCCTTGTCAAATTCATTGAGCCATTCGTACTTAAGCTCCTTGTTATCCACAAGATCCCAACGGCGTCTGCAGTAGTGATAGCTCCAGCCGTTGCCTTCTCTCGGGAAGTCTATCCATTCGGGATGACCGAACTCATTGCCCATAAAGTTAAGATATCCGTCGCCGCCCGCGCAGTGAGTTACCCAGCGGATCATTTTATGCAGTGCTATACCTCTGTCGACGATCATATTCTGGCTGTCCTTGCTCATGCTCCAGTACATTTCCTTGTCGCAGAGACGGAACATGACTGTCTTGTCGCCTACAAGAGCCTGATCGTGGCACTCAACATATCCTATGACCTTTTCCATGGGTCTTCTTCCGGAAAGCTCATACCATATTCCCCAGATATCCCAGTCTTCATCCCTTGTCTTGTCGAGAAGCCTTATCCACATGGGCGGAATACCCATACCGAGTCTGTAATCAAAGCCTATACCGCCCTCTTCTATCGGGATGCACATTCCGGGCATTGCCGACATGTCTTCCGCTATCGTTATGGCCTCAGGCTTAAAGCCGTGGATCACTTCGTTTGCAAGCTGAAGATATGTGACTGCCTCTGTATCTGTATTCATGGAGAAATACTTGTCATAGCAGTCAAAGGATGTTCCCAGAGCATGATCGTGATAGAGCATGCTCGTAACGCCGTCAAATCTGAAACCGTCAAAGTGGTACTCATCCATCCAGAACTTGAGGTTTGAAAGCAGGAAATGAATAACTTCATGCTTGCCGTAATTGAAGCATTTTGTATCCCATTCCCTGTGTTCGCCCTTAGGACCGCTGTGGAAATACTGATAGTCGGTGCCGTCAAACATGTTTAGGCCTTCTGCGGTATTCTTTGCGCAGTGCGAATGAACCACATCAAGAAGCACCCTTATGCCCATTCTGTGCGCCGTGTTTATAAGCTTTTTAAGCTCTTCCGGCGTTCCGAAACGGCTTGATGCAGCAAAGAAATTGGTAACCTGATATCCAAACGATGCATAGTAGGGATGTTCCATGATAGCCATGATCTGGATGGTATTGTAACCAAGTTCCTTTATTCTGGGCAGAGTGTTCTTTGTGAACTCCTCGTAGCTGCCGATATCAAGCTTGTTCTGTGCCATACCGATATGGCATTCGTAGATAAGAGGTGTCTTTGCACCCTTAAACTTTCCGTCCGTCCACTTGAAGGGCTTTGCGGGGTCATGTATCACAGCGTTCCACTGAATGGTGCCGGGTTCCATTACTACCCTTGTGGCATAAGAAGGTATCCTTCTGAGCTCCTGCCCGTCATGTATTATTACAGCCTGGACCCTGCAGCCGTCGTAAAGCGCATTCTCACCCGGGAGATATATTTCGAAACAACCGTTGCCTATCTTGTCCATGCGGTGTTTTCTCGGGTTCCAGTCGCAGAAATCACCTGTCAGATACATTTCCTGTGCGCCGGGTGCCCACTCTCTGTAATACCAGCCCGCACCCTCTTTATGGAAGCCGAAATATTTGTAGCCGTTGGCAAAATCGACAAGGTTGCCGCCCTCTCCCACAAGAGAAGCTCTTACATTTCGGTAATTGTCCATACGAAGGTTCAGATCGCCCTCAAAAGGTCTCAGGTAAGGATCGTAATCAATAATCTTATAACTCAATTTAATTACCCCCGATCAATCAAATATAGTATAATTATTATAGTTTAAATCGCGTTTTTTTACAAGGGAAAAATGAATAAATAAAAATGGACATTCGCGCATACGGATGCCCATTTAAAGCTCATTTTTTATTATTTGCGCTGAGGCACAGCCGATATGATCAGCATCATATTCCCGCTCAGCTTAAGAGGGCCGTAACCGCAGGGCACTATGAAGTGCATGCCTTTTTTTATCCGAACATCTCCGGCCTTTCCTTCGCCTTCAAGCACGCTCACATTTACAAAGGAGGCGTTCTCATCTATGACAGTCTCACCTTCAAGATCGATCTTTTTAACCCTGTAATATTCGCATTCCACAAGCGTCGTAACGTTCGCATCCAGGATCTTTTCCGTCTTCTTTAAGGCAGTATCCGGCACAAAGGGTGCCCTGATCACATCGATGCTCTGCTTTATGTGAAGGTCTCTCGGCTTGCCATTCTGAAGCCTGTCGTAGTCATATACCCTGTAGGTCACATCACTGCTCTGCTGTGTCTCTAAGATGACCGTACCTGTCTTGATAGCATGCACAGTGCCCGGAACTATCTGGAAGAAATCCCCCTTATGTACCGGGACCACCCTGATAAACTCATCCCATCTCTTGTTTTCGATCATTTCCTTAACTTCTTCATGATCTTTTGCATTGTGGCCTATGACTATCTGTGCATCCTCGTCACAATCAAGAATGTACCAGCACTCTGTCTTTCCAAGTGATCCGTTTTCATGCTTGGCGGCATAGACGTCATCCGGATGTACCTGAATGCTTAAGTCCGCCTTGGCATCGATGATCTTTACAAGAAGCGGAAATTCTCCCGCGCCTTTTTTTCCGAACAATTCTCCGTGTTCTTTGTAAAGCTCCGAAAGCGTCATACCCTTATACTCTCCCGATGCAATGCGGCAGTCTCCGTTTGGGTGCGCGCTTATTGCCCAGCATTCGCCTGTGTGATCGCTCGGAATGTCATATCCGTAATCGTCA
Organism: uncultured Lachnospiraceae bacterium; assembly: GCA_902790095.1. Lineage (GTDB taxonomy): Bacteria > Bacillota > Clostridia > Lachnospirales > Lachnospiraceae > UBA4292. The sequence goes on from CADAQV010000042.1 coordinate 8,685, forward strand.
TGAAGCCTTTTTCCGCCCCAGATGGTCTCTTTAAATACAGGCTCGATAAAAATCAGTTCTCTCATTTTGTCTCCCTTTCCTTTCTGTGTTTATCTGTAATAGCCTTCCATTCTTTCCAGGAGAGTTGTAAATTCCTGTTTGGTCACGGCATACTTTGCGTGTCCGTCAAGCGAAAGAACATAATATATTCCGTCACCTTCCATGATCTTGTATGTTATTTCAGGTCTGTCTTCAAAGCTTGTATGGAATGTGCATGAGAACAATATATTCTTTGTATTATTGTATTCATCGCTGTCTGGGAGAATGTGATCCGCCCCTATTCTTATCAGGCTTGCAAAAAGTGTTCTGGTCTCGGATTCATCATAGGCGCTGCCGTTAAGAAGGCAT
>CADAQV010000043.1 GCA_902790095.1 uncultured Lachnospiraceae bacterium
CAAAGATCAGCATGGTAAATGCCATCGCAAAAGGTGCAGCAATACCGGATGAAGTAAGTTGCTATATGCTTGCCGGCCAGTATTATCTTAAGACCGAAAGAGAAGAAAAAGGCAAAGAAATGCTTATGCATGCAAAGGATCTTGCCGAAAAGGGCCTTGAGGCAGATCCGAACAATGCCCAGTTTAAGAACATGGTAAAGCATATTGATTCGCTTTTCTCCGAAGAGGAAAAAGCATAAAACTGTTTAGACCGCTAATGGGGCTGCAGACGGATCAATAAGATCGGTTTGCAGCTTTTGGCTATTATATTATTTTGGAGGTGTAAAAATGAACGTACTTGTTATCAACTGCGGAAGCTCGAGCCTTAAATATCAGCTCATCGATTCTGCATCCGAATCAGTCCTTGCAAAGGGCCTTTGCGAAAGAATAGGTATCGACGGAAGATTTACCTATAAGCCCGCAAAGGGTGAAAAGATCGAAAAGGAAGTCGATCTTCCCGATCACGCTGTTGCTCTTAAGCTTGTTTTATCAACACTTACGGATAAAGAGACAGGCGTTGTTGACGGCATGAAGGGAATAGATGCCGTAGGTCACAGAATAGTACACGGCGGAGAAAAGTTTGCCACGTCCGTAGTTATAGACGATCAGGTAATAAAGGATATAGAGAGCGTCAGCGATCTTGCGCCTCTTCACAACCCCGCAAACCTTATCGGCGTAAGAGTCTGCAAAGAGCTTATGCCCGGCGTTCCCATGGTAGCTGTTTTTGATACGGCGTTCCATCAGACCATGCCAAAGGAAGCCTATATGTACGGTGTTCCTTATGATTACTACAAAAAGTATGCGGTAAGAAAGTACGGCTTCCACGGAACCAGCCACAGCTTTGTATCAAAGCGTGCGGCCGAGATACTCGGAAAAGATATAGATGACACAAATGTAATAGTATGCCATCTAGGAAACGGATCATCCGTATGTGCCGTAAAGAACGGAAAGTCCGTTGATACCTCCATGGGCCTTACACCTCTTGAAGGCATGCTCATGGGCACAAGAAGCGGAAATATCGACCCTGCGGTAGTAAGCTTTATTGCAGACAAGGAAAAGCTTGATGCGGATGCGGTCATGGATATTTTGAACAAGAAGTCGGGCGTTGCCGGTATTTCGGGCGTGTCATCGGATTTCAGAGATCTCGACGCCGCATCAAGAGAGGGAAATGAAAGAGCAGAGCTTGCGCTTTCGATGTTCTCTTATCAGGTCGCAAAATTCATCGGATCATATCTTGCAATACTCGGAAGATGCGATGCGATCTGCTTTACGGCAGGAATCGGAGAAAACGACGGGCCTGTACGGGCAAGAATACTCAAATACTTAGAAGGCCTCGGCATACTAATTGACAGCGAAAAGAATAGAGAAACTGTAGCACTTGTATAGAAACGTAAGAACAGGAGAGCACCATGTCCATAAAGAAGAATCTTAAGGCTTTATCCGAATACGGTGTCAAAGCCGGCCTGTACCCGGAAGAGGACAGGATATATGTTTTAAACAGGCTTTTGGAACTTTTTGGCATCGATGATGCGGGCGATGAGGCGCCGGAGGAAAAAAGTCTTGACGATCTTTTGAAAGAATTGCTTGAGGAGGCGGTAAAAAGAGGCCTTACGGGCGGGGATTCGGTCACCTACCTAGACCTTTTCGATACGAAGATCATGGGATGTTTGACTCCGCCTCCAAGCACTGTGATCGGGCGTTTTAACGAATGCCTGTCGCGTTCGCCGAAGGAAGCTACGGATTTCTTCTATGACTTTTCAAAAAAGGTCAATTATATACGCGAGTCAAGGGTCGCAAAGGATGAAAAGTGGGATGCCGAGACAGAGTACGGAAGTCTTCGCATCACCATAAATCTTTCAAAACCCGAAAAAGACCCCAAAGCCATAGCAGCCGCGGGCAAGGCAGGCAGCAAGTCCTATCCGAAGTGTCAGCTCTGCGTTGAAAACGAAGGCTACGCCGGCAGGGTCGATCACCCCGCAAGGCAGAACCACAGGATAATCCCCATAACCTTAAACGGTGAAAAATGGGGCTTTCAGTATTCGCCCTATGTTTACTATAACGAACACTGCATCGTCTTGAATTCGCAGCATATTCCCATGAAGGTAAACAGGGCGAGCTTTGAAAAGCTTCTTGATTTTGTCACCTTGTTCCCCCATTACTTTGTGGGTTCAAACGCGGATCTGCCCATAGTGGGCGGCAGCATCTTAAGCCACGATCATTTCCAGGGCGGAAATTACCATTTTGCCATGGAAAAGGCGGGCGTTGAAAAGACCTTTACCGTAAAGGGATATGAAAATGTAAGCTGCGGCATAGTCAAGTGGCCGATGTCGGTCATAAGGCTTGATTCAAACGACAAAAAGAGTCTTGTTGATCTTGCGGAGCATATTTTGACTGTGTGGAGAGGCTATACGGACGAAGAAGCATTTGTTTTTGACGAAACGGACGGCGTACCCCACAACACCATCACTCCCATAGCAAGAAGAAGGGGAGAAGCTTACGAGCTTGATCTGGTGTTAAGAAACAATATTACAACGCCCGAGCACCCATTGGGTGTTTTCCATCCTCATGCCGAGCTCCATCACATAAAGAAGGAAAATATAGGCCTTATAGAAGTAATGGGCCTTGCGGTACTTCCGAGCAGACTGAAAAAAGAAATGGAAGATCTTGCGGATGCTGTCTTAAGCGGACGCGATCTTTATTCGGACGCAGAGCTTTCAAAGCATGCCGACTGGGCATACGGCTTTATGAAAAAATATCCTGCTGTAACAAAGGATAATATTACGGGGATCCTTCACAAGGAGATAGGCAAGGTGTTCTGCACTGTGCTTGAACATGCGGGAGTGTTTAAAAGGACAGAACAGGGCGCTTTGGCATTTGCGAGATTTATAGATTCATTATGATGATAGAGGTGATTTATGGTTGCAGTTCTTCTCGGTCCGCTCTATTTTGCGTGGCACATATATTTGCTCTGGAGGATACAGAAATGGTTACGCGGGGTAAGCAGGTTCTTTAACAATAAAGCGGTATTTATGACCATCAACCTTGCATATCTGTTCATGGCGTTCACGATAGTCATCGGATTTCTTTCGCCCGCAGGTTCGGGCTTTAAAAGGGTGACTACCGTTATCGGCAATTACTGGCTCGGCGGAACCCTTTACGTGACTATGTCATACGTTCTCGTGTGGATCTTTTACAAGATCGTTATAAGCGTTCCGGCATTTAAGCCCGAATTCTGGAAAAGACCGCATATTCAAAGGGTAACAGGACTTGTTACGGTCATCCTGACAGCTGTTCTTTGTATTATCGGTATCATATCGGCACATGATATAAAGATAAAGAAATATACGGTGGAAGTTGACGAACCGGGTTTTGGAACAGAGGATATAAGGATATGTCTTGTAGCGGATATCCATATGGGATACAACATAGATATTGATTTTGTTTCCGATATGGTAGAAAAGATCAACAGCACAGATCCCGATCTCGTTCTTATCGGAGGAGATATTTTTGATAATGCATACGAAGCCATAGAAGAACCTGAAAAAATGGCCGAGCTGTACAGACAGATCAAGAGCAGGTACGGCGTGTATGCGGTATACGGCAATCATGATATACAAGAACCCATTCTGGCAGGCTTCACTTTTGCAAGCAAGGATAAAAAAGAGGCTTCCCCGGCAATGGATGAATTCTTGAAAAAAGCCGGTGTGATCAATCTAAGGGATGAATACGTCATCATAGACGACAGACTCATCCTTTACGGCCGTCCCGATTACGAACGCCCGGGCAGAGGAATAGAAGAAAGAAGGTCGCCTCAGAAGATAATGGATTTTATAGGAGAGACCGATCTTCCGGTGCTGGTGCTTGACCATGAGCCAAGGGAGCTTGACGAACTTGCGGAGGCGGGAGTGGATATAGATCTTTGCGGACATACGCATGACGGACAGACCTTCCCCGGCAACATCGTTTGCGCCCTTAAGTGGAAGAACAGCTGCGGATACAAGGTATTTGGCGACATGGACAGCATAGTTACCTCGGGAGTCGGCCTTTTCGGACCGTTTATGAGACTCGGTACCGATGCCGAAGTCTGCGAGATAATACTTAAGAAAAAAGCATAGGCGTTTTGTACAAGACAGGAGAAAACATGGATATCCGAATCTATTACAATTCACTTTCAAACAACGGACGCGGAGAAGAATGCCTTCAGGCTTTAAAGCTCCGCTTTCCGGCTGACAATCTCATTGCCTGCGATATCACAAAGGTGGATGATATAAAAAAAGAGATCGATTCAGTCCCGGCAGATGACAAAGTTGTCATTTGCGGCGGTGACGGCACTTTAAACAGGTTTATAAACACTTACGATCCGGCAGGACTTAAGCGCGATATCTGGTATTACCCCATCGGAAGCGGAAACGACTTCATGAACGATCTGAACAAGACCGTCGATGACTGCCCGTTTGTAATAAATGATTATATTAACGGTAAGACTTATAAATTCATAAACAATGTCGGATTCGGCATAGACGGGTATGTTTGCGAAGAGGCAGACAGGGTAAGGACGCTTTCAAAAAAGAAGAAGATCAATTACACAAAGATCGCCCTGCGAGGCTTTATGGGCGCATATTCTCCGGCAAATGCGGTCGTGGTGGTCGACGGTGTCAGAAAAGAATACAAGGATGTCTGGCTGGCTTCGGCAATGAAAGGAAGATACTGCGGAGGCGGCATGATGCTTGCACCCTCGCAGGACCGCAGCGATCCGAACAATACCATCACGGTACCGATAGTTCACGGACACAGCAAGTTTAAGATGCTCAGGAGATTCTCTTCCGTATTCAAGGGAACACATGAAAAATACACGGATATATGCGATTTCTTTTCGGCGCACGAGGTCGAGGTGACCTTCGACGGGCCATGCGCTCTGCAGATCGACGGAGAGACGGTGCTTGGCGTATACAGGTATTCCGCTTCCACATCTCATCGTCCGGACGAGAACAGTTATTTCCAGAATTTTCAGAGTGAATTCCCAGGTTAAAAAAAACAGATGTGATATATCAATATCATAAGAAAAAATATGGATTTTTTGTTTGCAAATATTTTTTCACTATGCTATAATTACACAGATTGAGAGGAGTAGGAAGCATGAAGGCAGAGCTTGACAATGTTCATGGTATTTGCTTGGCAAAGCAGGGAATAATGACATTCCCGTGTGCCAATGGCTTTTTATTCCATTTTTCATAACGTATCTTAAAGGTATTCATAAATTATGGATACCTTTTGTTATGTCATGAAGTATATGTTTTATTCAGGAGGAAGCATACAATGCCAAAGAGAGAAGACATCAACAAGGTATTGATAATCGGTTCGGGCCCCATCGTTATAGGCCAGGCGTGCGAATTCGATTATTCGGGAACACAGGCCTGCAAGGCTTTAAGAAAGCTTGGCTACGAGATCGTTTTGGTAAACTCGAATCCCGCGACAATCATGACGGACCCCGAGACGGCCGACATCACATATATAGAGCCTCTTAATGTGGACAGACTTGAACAGATCATAGCAAAGGAAAGACCCGATGCGCTGCTTCCAAACCTCGGAGGACAGTCCGGACTCAATCTTTGTTCCGAGCTTTCAAAAGCAGGTGTTCTTGACAAGTACAATGTTAAGGTCATCGGTGTGCAGGTAGATGCCATCGAAAGAGGAGAGGACAGAGTAGCATTCAAGGAGACAATGAACAGCCTCGGAATCGAAATGGCCCGTTCTGAGGTCGCATACACTGTTGATGATGCTCTCGATATAGCAGAAAGACTCGGATACCCTGTAGTTCTTCGTCCGGCATACACAATGGGCGGAGCAGGCGGCGGTCTTGTATATAATAAGGAAGAACTCAAAGTCGTATGTGCAAGAGGTCTTCAGGCATCCATCGTACATGAGGTATTGGTGGAAGAGTCCGTACTTGGCTGGGAAGAGCTCGAGCTTGAAGTCGTTCGTGACTCAAAGGGCAAGATGATCACAGTCTGCACCATTGAAAACATCGACCCCATGGGCGTTCACACAGGTGACTCATTCTGTGCGGCTCCGATGCAGACCATAGATCAGGCCGTAATAGACCGTCTTCAGGAACAGGCATATAAGATCGTTGACAAAGTAGAAGTCATCGGCGGTACAAATGTACAGTTTGCACACGATCCTGTTTCGGACCGTATCGTAGTTATAGAGATCAACCCCAGAACATCACGTTCTTCTGCACTTGCATCAAAGGCAACAGGCTTCCCGATCGCATTCGTATCGGCACTCCTTGCGTGCGGACTCAATCTCGAAGATATTCCCTGCGGCAAGTACGGAACACTTGACAAATATGTTCCGGGAGGCGACTATGTCGTTATCAAGTTTGCAAGATGGGCTTTTGAAAAGTTCAAGGGTGTAGAAGACAAGCTCGGCACACAGATGCGTGCCGTAGGCGAGGTTATGAGCATCGGAAAGACATACAAGGAAGCTTTCCAGAAGGCTATCAGAAGTCTTGAGATCGGCAGATACGGCCTCGGACACGCAAAGAATTTTGATAAGCTTAGCAAAGCAGAGCTTTTGAACCGCCTCTCTCATCCCAATTCGGAGAGACATTTCCAGATGTATGAGGCTCTTCGCGCAGGCGCTTCCGTAGATGAGATATATAATGCCACACATGTAAAGAAGTATTTCATCGAGCAGATGAAAGAGCTTGTCGAGGAAGAGGAAAAGATCGTTACCTATAAGGGAGGCATGCTTCCGAACGACCTTCTTGAAAAGGCCAAAAAGGACGGCTTTGCGGACAAGTACTTAAGCCAGCTCCTTGGCATAAGCGAAGATGACATCAGAAACAAGCGCAAGGAACTTGGCATAGTTGAAGGCTGGGAAGGCGTTCACGTATCAGGTACTCAGGACAGCGCATACTATTACTCGACATATAATGCAAAAGACAAGAGCACGGCTTCTTCAAATCGCAAGGTCATGATCCTTGGCGGCGGTCCCAACCGTATCGGACAGGGTATCGAATTCGACTACTGCTGTGTTCACGCTGCTATGGCTCTTAAAAAGCTCGGCTTTGAGACGATCATCGTAAACTGCAACCCCGAGACCGTTTCGACAGACTACGATACATCGGACAAGCTTTATTTCGAGCCTCTTACTCTTGAAGACGTACTCAGCATTTACGAAAAGGAAAAGCCCCTCGGCGTTATCGCACAGTTTGGCGGCCAGACTCCTTTAAACCTTGCCGCAGACCTTGAAAGAAACGGCGTAAAGATCCTCGGAACATCTCCCGCTGTCATCGACATGGCAGAAGACAGAGATCAGTTCCGCGCTATGATGGACAAGCTCGGCATTCCCATGCCCGAATCCGGAATGGCAGTAAATGTGGATGAGGCTAAGGCCATCGCTGCACGTATAGGATATCCCGTAATGGTTCGTCCTTCATACGTTCTCGGCGGAAGAGGAATGGAAGTCGTATATGACGACGATGCCATGACAGACTACATGAATGCGGCCGTAGGCGTAACACCCGACAGACCGATCCTTATAGACAGATTCTTAAATCATGCTACAGAGTGCGAGGCAGATGCCATCGCAGACGGCACACACGCATTTGTTCCCGCAGTAATGGAGCATATCGAGCTTGCCGGAGTTCACTCAGGTGACTCTGCCTGTGTAATTCCTTCAAGACATATCTCGAAGAAGAATGTCGAGATCATCAAGGAGTATACAAGAAAGATCGCTGATGAGATGCATGTAAGAGGTCTTATGAACATGCAGTATGCCATCGAAAACGATGTCGTATATGTTCTCGAGGCAAACCCGAGAGCATCAAGAACAGTACCGCTTGTATCAAAGGTATGTAATATCAGAATGGTTCCGATAGCAACGGATATCATCACTTCAGAGCTTACAGGCAGACCTTCGCCCGTTCCCGCACTTAAGGATGTTCACATCCCTTACTACGGCGTAAAGGAATCGGCATTCCCCTTCAATATGTTCCCCGAAGTAGACCCGGTGCTCGGACCGGAAATGCGTTCCACAGGTGAAGTTTTGGGACTTTCTCCTCACTTTGGAGCATCCTTCTACAAGGCACAGGAAGCTATCGGATCTAAGCTGCCGCTTTCGGGAAATGTTCTTATCTCTGTAAAGAACAAGGATAAGGAAGAAGTTACAGATATCGCAAGAAGCCTTTCGGATGACGGATTTAAGATCTATGCAACAGAAGGAACATGCGAATACTTAACAGAGGCCGGTGTTGAAGTCACCCCCGTAAAGAAACTTCATGAGGGAAGGCCGAATCTTGTCGATATGATCACAAACGGAGATTTCGCGCTTGTCATAAATTCACCTGTCGGAAAGGACAGCGTATACGACGACAGCTACGTAAGAAAGGCATGCATCAAGTCAAGAACTCCTTATGTGACAACGGTCGCAGCCGCTATGGCATCCGCTCACGGCATCCACTATGTGCTTGACGGGGAAGAGTGCAATGTCAAGTCCATCCAGGAATACCACAGCGAGATAAAAGATAAATAAAGATATATAAAAATATTAAAAACAGCCGCTTTCGTCATTGAAATGCGGCTGTTTTTATTTTATACTTACAACATGGAAAATTTACCTTTGCATGAGGGGAAAACTATGAAGGAAAAAATAGATCAGCTGAAGAACGAATTGTTCGGCAAAGCCTGGAATGAGATCACAGAGATCATGCCGGGAATGGGCAGCATTATAATAGATTATGAGACCAGACAGATGTGCCTTGACGAGAGCAGCAAAAGACTTCTGGGTATAACGGGAAAACCTGATTTTGATTCCGTAGTAAGGGCTTTAGAGGTCCTGTGCGCGATGAACGAAATGGAAACTCCCATAAGAATATCAAAGATCGATGCGCCGATGGGTTATGTGGCGGCCGTACTGTATACCGCTGCGGAAAGCAAAAAAACAGGTGATGACGGTCTTTCAAATCTTGTGGATGAAAAGAGGCTCCTCGAAAGGATCGAGCTTCATGAAAGCGGCTGCATGCTTGCTCTTATGAGCATCGAAAATACAGGAAGCGAACGAAATACGGATGCCGCAAGGAAAAACGCCATTCAGGTCATTTCAAAGATTATCGGTACGAGCGGCCTCATCGCATCATACAAAAAGAATCAATACTGGCTTTATGTCCCCATGAGTGAACAAAACGAGACTGAAGCGGTAAAGGTCTGTGAAAGCATAAGAGCCGCTGTCCGTGAAAACGCCAGGAAGAAAAAGTCACGAACCGGCAAGGCGGATATAGATGTTTGCATAGGTGTAAGTATAAGCAATCATTATACGGCCGAGAGAATGAATGAAGCAGGTATTGCCCTTTGTGAGGCCATGAGACATGATGAAAACAGGATCTATATCTACGATCAGTCCGATCTTGGAGAGATAAAAGAAGAATACAAGGAAATAGAGCTTTTGATGCGCATCATAAACGAAAAGCTTATTTACCATGTATATCAGCCTATAGTCAATGCGCATACGGGTGAGATCGTCGGGTATGAAGCTCTTATGAGAACGGATGCTTCAATAGGTCTGTCGCCTCTTCAGATACTTGACATGGCGGCAAAATACGGCAGACTCTATGATATCGAAAAGATCACCTTCAAGAACAGCCTGGAATACATGAAGAAGAACCAGCTTCTGTTCATCAACAGAAGGATGTATGTAAACTCCATCCCTTCACATTGCATAAAGTATAACGAATGGATAGAGCTTAGAAGCGAATACGGCGAACTGATGGAAAAGCTTGTAGTCGAAATGACCGAGCAGACCGAGCTTTCCGATGCCGATCTTGACGATATCAAAAACAGGATCAAGGAAATGCGCGGACAGATGGCCATCGACGATTACGGCACGGGCTATTCCAACGTGGCAAACCTTTTAAGGTACAACCCCATGATCGTTAAGATCGACAGGTCGCTCATAACGGGCATAGATACGGACCAGAAGATGCAGAAGATCGTCACCGGCATCATAGAATCGCTTCATAATTGCGGGTATGTTGCCTTGGCGGAGGGCATTGAAACGGGTGAAGAGCTTAAATACCTCATAGAGGCAGGTGCGGACAGAATACAGGGCTTTTACCTTGCGCGCCCCGATAAGGAGGCAATATACGAAATACAGGAGACGACAAGGGACGAGATAAAGAGATATAACAGTGAACTTTCCGGCGAGATAGTAAGAATATATCATCCGAGGGAAAACGAGTCCGTGCGTCTTGAGTATCTGGCATCCCAAAAGTATACGCTCATACTTGTGGACACAAAGAATGTCTCGATAACAGGTGATGAGCATACAAAGCCGGCATCCCTGGCGATAAGTGTCAAGGAGAATACGGACTGCACAATAAGTATAAAAGATCTGAAGCTTGTTTCCACAAATGCCGAGCCAACATTCAAGATAGGCGCGGGAAGTCATGTGACGCTGATCCTTGAAGGAAACAATTCCTTTGAAAGAAAGGGCATACTTGTTCCCGGAAATTCAAGCCTTTCCATAGAAGGAAGCGGCAATCTTTCCATAAATTCCGAAATGAAGGACTGTTACGCCATCGGAAATGATTCAAAACATTCTGCCGGCAACATAAAGGTCGATATTACAGGTATACTCGATATAAATGTAAGCGGAGATGTTTTTGCCGGTATAGGCGGCGGCTGGGTGGAAGAAGGCGGCAGCATAGATATACTTGGCGGCCTTATAAATATAGCGGCAACAGGTGTCAGAGGCGTCGGTATCGGCTGCACAAGGGGCTGCACGAACCTTAATATAGGTAATTGCGATATCAGTGTGGATATCAGTTCTTCAAGGGCTGTTCTTCTTGGGGCTGTTTCCGAAAGGCTTAACCTTAATATGACAAATGTCTACTTTAAGGCGGTAGGTAACGGAGCCGAACAGACCGGAATAGGTATAGTAAGCGGCGGAAACGGCAATATAAGGATAAAGAACTGCTTTTTGGATATGGAAATGAAAGCGGAAAATCTTGTCTTTGTGGGGAGCTTTGGCAGCAGCATAGATATAGATACCGTTAATTCAAGGATATACAGTAAAGGAGAAGGCGCAAATATCACGGTTTTGGGCGACAGGGACGGTGACGTATCCGTATACATTAAGGATACTGAGATAAAAAAGAGTGTTACAAGCGAAAATCTTTTTGAAATAGGCGACCGAAACGGTAATTATGTTTCCGAAAACTGCGTGATCTCATAGGGCAACTTTAAGATGGACAAAAAAAACAGCGCATATAAGATTTTTATAGAGCAGATCTCCGGGATATTCTTCCCGGTGATCTGCATTATTACGGCCGCGAGCCTGATGAAGAGCATAGTAGTGCTTTTGTCTACGGCGGGCTGGCTGGATACGGAAAACGGCATATACAGAGTGTTGTACGCTGTCGGTGACGGGTTCTTTTATTTTCTTCCGTTCTTTCTTGCGGTCACCGCATCGAAACAATGGAAGGCAGATACCTTTATAGCACTCCTCATCCCTTCGGCGATGCTGTATCCGGATATAGTGGAGGTGTTGGAAAAGGGTGAGGGCTTCAGCTTGTTTGGCATAGGTGCACGTCCGGCCATTTATCACTCAAGCGTGCTGCCGGTACTTATGTCTGTAGGGCTTTTGCACTTTGTCGAAAAACCCTGCGATAAATATCTGCCCGAAGTCATAAAGGGATTTTTAAAACCGATGATCTGCTGCATAGTGGTACTGCCCGTGACATTTCTGCTTTTCGGGCCCCTGGGAAGTTTTATCGGCGATATACTCACCTTGGTGTTCTTCGCGCTCTATGACCTGAATCCGATGATAGCAGGAGCCTTTATGGGAGCGTTTATACAGCCCATGGTCGTTGTCGGGGCGCACTGGACCATAGTGCCCGTATGTATAAACAACATAGCTGTAAACGGATACGATGTTATCCTGCCACTTATGGCAGCGGCTGTATACGGACAGGCGGGTGCGGCTATGGCCGTTGCGTTCATACATAAAGACAAGGTAAAAAGAAGCATGGCCGCTTCGGCATCGTTTATAGGAGTTGTCGGAACGACGGAACCGTGCATATTTGGGGTAAATCTGCCCCTTGTAAGACCTTTTCTTTCAGGATGTCTTGCGGGCGCTATAGGAGGTGCCGTCACAGGAGCCGCAGGTTCAAGATGCACGGCATTTGCATTTCCGAGCCTTACTACCTGCATAGCATATGTGGGACAGGGCTTTTTGGTGTTTATGGCCTCACTTTTGGGCGGTTTTGTCCTGGGATTTTTGTTTACGATACTTCAAAAAAAACAGATAGCAAAAAAACTGGAGTAATGGGGCACTTTTTTTTGTTGTGCATTTTTACCAAAAAATACCTGCTCGTTTTAGCTAAATTGTTTTATTGGCCGAAAATCTACTTAAAACCTTATATAATAGGGAAAAATACTTGCAAAGCGTATAAAAGTGTGTTAAAAATATGCCAATGGTGAGGTTATTCATTAGCTATCATCAGGGAGAAAAAAATTTTTTTCATGAAAGAAAGAGAGGACCCCAAAATGACATTTGAAGAAGCTTTAGCTAAGATCAAGAAGGGCTATGCAAAGGTTGATGCAAGCGCTGTTGGCGAGCATGTAGCTGTTCAGTGGAACATTGTCGGCGAGGGCGAAGGTGCACTTTATGTTGAGGTTGCTGACGGCAACGTTAACGTAGAGGGATATGAGTATTTTGATAAGGATGCAACCTTCTATGCAACAGCTGACGAGTTCATAAAGATCGCATCATTCAAGGCTGACATCGTAAAGGAGATCGCTGAAGATCGCGTTTCTGTTTCAGGAAACTACGAGAAGGCAATCCTTCTTGCAAAGATCGTTAAGAAGACTGCTGCAAGAAAGCCCGCTGCAAAGAAGGCTGAGACTGCAGAAGCACCTGCAAAGAAGGCACCTGCTAAGAAGGCTGCTGCAGAGGCACCTGCAAAGAAGACAACAGCAAAGAAGACAACAAAGAAGACAGAGGCTTAATTTTGCCGTCTTAACAAAAAGTCTTTTCACCGCAAAGCGCATGTCGCTTTGCGGTTTCTTTTTTCCATAACCAATTTACAAAATGCGGCCGAAATGTTATAATCCTGTTTGAAAACAAATGACGGAAGGTTAGTATGGAAATTATAACTTTTAACAGACCAAGACAGGCGGTCGTCTTAGATGTCGACGGCGTTCTTTTACCTTGCGCGGAGCTTGGAGTTGCAAGGTGGAACAAAGAGCATCCGGATGAAGAGCCTATGACAATAGAAGAGAGAACGGGATACGGAGTGCTGGGCAAAAGGACCGACGAGATCCTGCCTATTTTTTGACTGCGGTTCCCGACAACGTCGTAAAATACAGGGGCTCCCAGCTTAAAAGGTTTTTCCCGGAAGTGGGCAGGAATCATGTGTTTTACGGCAGCGTAAAGGAAAGATTCATTGCTGATTTCAGCCTCGATGACAGCCCCGATCATATCCTTGCCCAGTACGAGAGCGGAGCGGTAAAGCATCCGGTAATAATGCGCCGCCCATGGAACGAGGATTTGAGCGGTATAATGAGTCTTACCGATTACAATGATTTTCTTACGTTTATAAAGCTTGTAAACGGTATAAAGTCTTCTTTTGAACCAAAGAAGAACGAAGGCAGCAGAGTAGTGGCAATGGTCGGGCCTGCGGGCTCTGACAAGGGCAGGCTCGTTTCCGCGATGATAGACAGGGGCTTTGAAAGACTCCCTTCGTATACCACTGCCGAAAAGCGGGATGATGAGCCAAAAGGATATATACATGTTTCCGTGGACGAATTCAGAAGGCTTAAGGATGAAGGCAGATTCATCGAATCCACATCATACTGCATGAATTATTACGGCATATCACGCACAGGGGTGGAGGATGCACTTAAATACAATCAAAACATCGTCACAGTTGTGGATATATGCGGAGCCGTCACGCTTAAAAGACTGTTTTCGGAGCGCTGTCTTACCGTCTATGTGACAAGGGACGAAACAGCCGTTTATCAGGATATAATGGCAAAGCATACAGGAAGCGAGCTGATAAACCGTCTCAGATGGCTCAGCGCCGAAAAAAAGAACAAAGAGCTGTGCGATATCACGGTGCTTAATGATGATGTTGCCGCTGCGGCCGATGCACTTACAAACTATATAACAGGAAAGTAAAGATTAAAAGGGGCTGTAAAAAAAACAGCCCCATATAGAAAACGCAAGACAGCGTCTCTATGATCTATTTGCAAAGCCGGACTGTCGTGAGCGACCGATCTTCACGACGAAAAGCGGCGGTGCGCAGGCGACAACGCATTTATCGTCGCCGGAGCA
>CADAQV010000044.1 GCA_902790095.1 uncultured Lachnospiraceae bacterium
CAAAAACTGTAAAAAAATGAAAATTTTCTTGAAAAAATTAGCCGATAAGCTTGACTTTTTTCTTGAGTCTGTCTTAAAATCAGTTATATAAAGAGGCAGGACAAGGGATGCTTTATTTTAAATTTGTTCCTATTGAAAAGAAAGAGGAAGCAGAAAGAGAAATAAGGGCACTGAAGATAATAGATCACCCGGCGGTTCCAAGGCTCTGTGAGGTAAAAGAATACCCGGAAGGCGTGGCTTATGGCATGACGTATTTTCCCGGGAATACTTTAGGGGAGCTTATAAGGTCGGGCAGGTCTTTTCCCGCAGATAAGGTGGCAGAAATGGGCGTAGAGCTGTGCGATACACTGGGTCGTATACACGCTCTTTCGCCGGAAAAAGTATTCCATCTTGATCTGCATCCTGACAACATCATTCTTTCTTGCGGACACCTTCGTATAGTGGATTTTGGAAATTCATGGTGCGGACAGAATGCTCCGGTAAGGCTTAAAAGAAGCGGGACGCCGCAATTTTCGGCCCCGGAACTGTTTACGGGTGACCCGGTCGACGAAAGGGCAGACATATATTCGCTCGGCATGATATTGCTGTACCTTTTAAAGAACGTGGGGAATGAAAAAAAAGACGCAGCAACAGTGGAAGGAATACAACATGCGGCTTTTGATTGTATCAGACTGAAGCCTGAATTCAGGATCCGGCAGGCAGATGAACTGGCACGCGTTCTGCGCAGGGTAAGGTGATGGACTCTTTATAAATGCGATATCATTCTCTTTACAACAGGTATTATGTTAATTTGTCACAATGCATGAAAAACGGGAATTTCATGCAAAAAAGAGAAGGAAGTGACCCTAAAATGGATGCAAAGCATTACCTTGAGATAATAAAAGAACAGAAAGCATATTACGAAAGAGATGTGCAAAAGCAGCTTCTGGCAGGAAAAGGAGTTAAAGAAGACAGCCCGGAGTACCTGCTCAAAAAGCCTGCGTTTGTTTCGCTTCGCGATAATTATTTTCATGAAATGCGAGGCTTTCACGAAAGGGGAATAAGGATCACGGTTGAAGGTAGGGATCTGACGCCCGGCGAATTTTGTGTTGCGGCACAGCTGCTTGCAGAAGGACGCCTTGTAAGGCGCATGATCCGAGGAAACAGTGCTCCGGAATCTGAATATCGTATGTCAATCAAAACAATAATGCGCTGAAATAGTTTTGTTAAGAGGAACACCAATCTTAAAAATCACTCCTTTAAAAGCGCGAATGGCTCACGGTCTGCCGTGGGCCATTTTTCGTATATAAAAAAAGTTTTTTTATGGAAAAGAGAAACTAAATATGCTACTATACTCTTTGGGACTTTGTGACCACCGAAGCAACTTAAAAGGGGCGGGCAGATATGACAGAACAGGAAAAAGAAAAAAAAGACGTTGATTCAAATAGGAAAAAAAAGCTGTTTAAATGTTTTGCTGTTGCAGCTGCGGCGCTTTTGCTGATCCTTGCAGGCTACGAGCTTATACGCATATTCGGACCGAACACCACGTATACGGACCTGGGCGCGTATTTAGGGCTTACATCCACGGATGAATATGACCTCAGGATAGATGATGAGAGAGTTGGCAGGGCACGAAAGATAGAAAATGAAATATACATACCCCTGGAAACTGCCGCGTCAAAGGTGAGCTCAAGGTTTTACTATGACAGGACCGAAAAAGGCCTTATCGTGGTTACGCCCGAAGGAACGGTAAGGGCAGAAGAGGGCAGCAGGGCACTGAAAATCCTTGGAAGCGACAGATATATATCCATCAGCTTTATGGAAGATAATTATCCATGCAGCATCCTGAGAAACGAAGAGGGCAGGACTGTATGGATCATCACGGATTTTGAAACGGAAAAAAGCATAAAAAAGAGCGAAAAAGATGAAAAAATGAGAGTGTCTGCAGGGATAAGGGGCGAGATAGTTGTCGATATAGCAAAGGGTGACAGTCTTATCTGCCTTGCGGAAGAGGGCAAATACACTCTTTGTATAAAGGAAGGTTCGGGCCTTTCGGGCTATGTCAAAACATCATCTCTGGGAGAAGAGGAAAAGGCAGCGCCCCAATATACCGGAACCAAAAAAGCCGCATTTGACACCCTTGGCGTACAAAAAGACCTAAGGATAGGCTGGCACATGATAGATCAGTACAACCAGGCTTCGCAGACGGATATTCTTACGGAGCTTCTTGATAAGGAACAGGGCCTTGATATTATCATACCCACATGGTTATCTGTAAATGGTGAAAGAGGCGAGGTGGTCTCTTATGCCGACACGGCTTATTCCGAGCTCGCAATAAAAAAAGGCCTTACGGTCTGGGCGATGATCGACAATTTCAGCCGCGATGTCTCGAGCCTTGAAGTCCTGAAAAGCAAGGAGGCAAGGCAGTCGATAATAGATACCCTGACTATGGGCGTTTTGGGCCTTGAAGATGTTAGCGGCATAAATGTGGATTTTGAGGCGTTTTCTGACGGAAAAGGCGGTCTCAATGCCGAGTGCGGCCCTCATTTTCTGCAGTTTTTGCGTGAACTTACGGAAGAATGCCACAAAAGAGGACTCATCGTCTCGGTGGATATTCCCATGCCCTATTCCTTCAACAGCTATCTGGACAGAAAAGAGATAGGAAGAGTCGTCGATCTTGTTATAATAATGGGATATGACGAGCACTACGCGGGAAGCGACCCCGGGTCGGTGGCTTCATATGACTTTGTAAAAGACGGACTTGAAAAGACACTTGCGGATGTCCCTGCGGAGAAAACGGTGCTCGGCGTGCCTTTTTACACCAGACAGTGGACAGTGGATGACAAGGGAAACATACTCGGCACTAGAGTAAAGACTCAATCCGAGATCACAGAAGATATAAAAGCGGCCGGAGCAGAGACAAAATGGCTTGAAAAGGAAAGGCAATTCTATTCGGAATTCAAAAACGAGTTCGGAACGGTAAAAGTCTGGCTTGATGATGAGACCTCCATCAAATGGAAGATGGATATGGTGCGAGAAAAAGGCCTTGCGGGCGCCGCGGCCTGGAGGCTCGGAATAGAGACACCGGCCATGTGGCAGATGTTTGCAGATAAAGGATGAGAGAAAGAATAAAGATGAGCATAAAAAGTATAGATTGCATATATGGGAAGACTGCAGGGGGAAAAACAACATATGTTTCCGTACCGGGGTCAAAAAGTATCACAAACCGTGCGCTTCTGCTGTCGGCCATGGCAAAAGGGGAGAGCGTCCTAAGGGGCGCTTTCATGGGCGGAGATTTTTTCGATCTTGTAAATGCGCTTGACAGTCTTGGAATAAAAACAGAAATAGATAAAGAAGAAAAAACGGTAATGATAAAAGGCTGCGGCGGGCATATTGAGCCCGTAAAAGAGACCATATATGTCGGCAGCGCGGGAACTGCAGCCAGGTTCCTGACCGCGCTTCTTGGAAACATTCCCGGCACATGGAAAATGGATGCTTCCGAGCAGATGAGAAAAAGGCCGATGGCCCCGCTGCTTGACTCGCTTATGCAAATGGGATGCACGGTAGAATACGAAGCTGAGGAAGGTCGTTTTCCGTTTACGCTTCATGTCCCGGAAAAAAGAAAAAGCGAAGTCACCGTAGATATAGATGCGAGCAGCCAGTTTTTAAGCGCGCTTATGATAGCGGGAATAGCCGGCGACGGCCTGACCATACATATAAAAGGCAGTCATGGCATGAACTATGTTAAGATGACCGAAAATATGATGCGCGAATTCGGTGCGCAGACAGAGTTTGATACGGGCACCTACATAATATGTCCAATGGACGGATATAACGCATTGGATTATAACGTAGAGCCGGACATTTCGGCCGCGTGCTACTTTTATGCTGCGGCTGCCATACTCGGGGAAAGAGTGTGCGTAAACGGTGTCCGTTCATCAAGCAGCCAGGGCGATATCCGGTTTTTGGATGTGCTTTGCAAAATGGGGTGTATGCATGAAGAAACAGATGAAGGAATAATAATAGAAGGCCCGAAATACGGCAAACTAAGCGGCATTGAAGTAGATATGCACGCCTTTTCGGATCAGGCGCTGACGCTTGCGGCCATAGCGCCCTTTGCCGCAGGCCCCACGGTAATTAAAAATGTTGCCCACATAAGGGGGCAGGAGTGCGACCGTATCGAGGCCATCAGGCATAATCTTAACAGTATGGGAATAGAATGCGAGGTGGACGGCGGAAATATAAAAATATTCCCGCACCACGTTCAGCCTGCCATGATAAAAACATACGGCGATCACAGAGTCGCCATGAGCTTTTCTGTCACCGGCCTCAGAGCAGAGGGAATACAGATAGATGATGCAGAATGTACAAGGAAGACCTTCGGAGAATTCTTCGAAGTGCTTGAAGGATTCTGCGAAAGCCTTAAAAACTAAGCTTTATTGACAATTAAATGCTTTGCCTTACGATCCGCCGCGGAGGCGAGGTTAACCCTGCAGGGACTGTGCGAGGCTTTCGTCGTGAGGAGCATGGTCGCAGCCCCTGCGGAGCGCTTGTCTGAGCACGAAGTGCGAGTTCGCGCGCAGCATGGGGCGAATAGGCGACATGCGACGAGCAGAAAACGAGTCCTGTCCCGAAGGGTTCCTCGCCTCCATGCCGGCAGTTACAAAAATAAAAAAGTCAACCCCGGGAGCAAAGGATTCTAAGCAATAATGTGCCTACTCCCATTCGGGAACCCAGCTTTTTTCCTTCTCAAGTTGACTAATTGTGGTATAGCAGATTATTAAACAGTTGTCAATGGATTGGTGGTTGATATTAATACCAAAATCACTTAAATATCTTTTTCTTCACCTTCTCCTCCAACTTCTCATACCCCTTTATCATAAAGGGCTCGGCGCACTTCTTTCTAAGAAGGTCCACCGCCATGCATGCCGCAAATATAAACAGCGTAATAAAAACTATAAACAACGGGTACAGAGCCTTTGTATAAATGCGGCTGTCGGTCTTTAATATCCCGTTCCAGATGACATAGCGAAGTATCTCACTGTCGTGGAGAAGATAGATTCCAAGGGTCGTCCCGGCTATCGCATTGATCACCGAAATGCTTCCGATATCAAAACTTTCAAAGAACCTGAACGCCGCATATACGCACACAGGCGTTGCGACCGCAAAAATATAAAGATCAAGAAGGTCTGCCGTGAGTTTTTGCGTGTTTCCGGTAAAGTATTCCCCAAGCATGATCTTTGCGAGGAAGTAATAGCTTACCGCGGCGCTCAGTAACGAAACAAAATATAAAATAACAGAACCTGTCCGCCGTAGGCTTCCTTCGGCGGGCTTTTTGTACAACCTTACATATGCGCCAAGAATGTAGAAAAGAATACCCCTCTCAAGCTGGATATAGACTCCGTTTGTAAAATAGGAAATGCCATACCATATGATCAGAAACGATGTGATGCAGATAATAAAGCCTCCCGCGGACAGCTTTCTTAAAAAGCTGTTAAGCACAGGGCTCAGTATCATTACAAGCAGATATGAGGTCACAAACCACCAGGCACCGCCGCTTAAGGGGTTAAAAAGGTTTTTCAGAAAATAATATCTGAAAAAGTCGCTGGGCGACAGGCCGCCCAGCCATCCTTCCTTGGTAAAATAGAAAACAAGGTAAATGACAGATGTCAGTATGCCGTAAAAAAGGCACTCTAAAAGAAGCTTCTTTAAGGAATACCTGTCTTTTTGTATCTGAAAATACCCCGTTATCATAAAGAAAATACCAACGCCTATGGCGCCGCCCGGAATAAGAAGGCAGGAGAATGCCTTTGCGATGCCTGTTCCGCCTGACCATGAAACGAAAGCTGAAGCCTCACCGTAGTGAAAGATACCGTGGCTGGCGCTGTGTCCCGCGATGATGATCAGCATTGCGAATATTCTAAGCAGTTCAATATTGGAACTTCTCTCTTTCATAACAAGATTCCCCTTCGGACCTTTTTTTCACGGCTACATTATATCCCAGCCATTCTTTTTTTTCAATAGCACGTTAATTCGCAAAAAACCTCTTGACAAAGTCGACTTTATGATTATAATTCTTTAACATATGAATGAATGTTCATATAAAACAATGTAATGCCTGAATGTCTGAAATGACATCAGGCATCCAATCAGGAGGTTTTACTAATGTTTCTTGAAATAAAAGGAATAAAAAAAGGATACGGAGAAGGCGAAAGCCGCATGGAGGTCTTAAAAGGCATCGACGTTGAGATCGAAAAAGGCGAAATGGTCGTGCTTTTAGGACCCTCAGGTTCCGGTAAATCAACACTTTTAAACATCATCGGCGGAATAGACAATGCCGATGAGGGTTACATTTCAATAAACGGCGAAAAGACAG
The DNA here is from genome assembly GCA_902790095.1 of uncultured Lachnospiraceae bacterium. GTDB lineage: Bacteria > Bacillota > Clostridia > Lachnospirales > Lachnospiraceae > UBA4292. The sequence continues at coordinate 6,356 of CADAQV010000044.1, forward strand.
AGGACATGAGCGAAAAGGCTCTTACGATGTACCGCCGCAAGCATTTGGGATACATCTTCCAGATGTACAATCTTATCCCGAATCTAAATATAAAGGAAAATGTCGAGGTCGGAGCTTACCTTAGCGATCATCCTTTAAATGTTGACGAGATACTTAAAACGCTTGGGCTTTACGAGCACAGGCATAAGCTTCCGAATCAGCTCTCCGGCGGACAGCAGCAGCGTACATCCATAGGGCGTGCGGTGGTAAAGAATCCCGACATTCTTTTGTGCGATGAGCCCACAGGAGCGCTTGATTACAATACATCAAAGGAAATATTAAGACTCATTGAGGAGGTAAACAAAAAATACGGCTGCACGGTCATAATGGTAACACATAACGATGCCATAAAAGACATGGCCGACAGAGTGATAAAGCTCCGTGACGGAATGGTAAGAAAGAATTACCGCAATGAGACCAAGACAGCTGCGGCAGATCTTGAATGGTAAGGAGGAGTTTTGGGAATGAAAAATCCATTGCTTAAAAGGATCCCACGCGAGATAAAAAACGACTGGGGCAAATATCTTGGACTCTTCCTCTTTATGGCGATCATGATAAGCGTCATCTCGGGCTTCCTGGTTGCGGACATTTCAATGGAGGATGCATATTACGGGGGCTTTGTAAAATATAATATAGAAGACGGACATATGGCCTTTAACAAAGCGCCCGACGCCGATCTGCTTGAGAAGATAGAAGAAAAGTCCGGAATAAAGTTTTATGATCTGGAATACTTTGAAGAAGACCTGAAAGGCACCTCGAAGACCTTCAGGGTATATAAAGACCGCGAAGAAGTAAACCTTGAGTGTATCATGGACGGCCGCATGCCGGAGGCAGACGATGAGATCGCAATAGACCGCATGTTTGGCGAAAACAACGATATTAAAGCGGGCGACACGGTAAACCTTAACGGAAGAGAGCTTAAGGTCACGGGATATATCGCGGTTCCCGACTACAGCTGTCTGTTTGAAAAAAGCACGGACATGATGTTTGACTCGATAAACTTTACGATAGCCGTCATGACAAAGGAAGGCTACGAGAAGTTTGGCAGCAGGCATATTACGCACAATTATGCATGGCAGTATGGCGAGGGCGTAGATGCAAATGACGATGAGGTGGCAAATGCCGAATCGGAAAAGCTGATCGACATTTTGGAGGAGGCGCTTAAAGATTATAACAGAGGTATTGCCGAGGAAGCGGTAGATACAGCAAAGCTGTTTATCGTAAGCAAAGCCTTCGGAATAATGAAAGATGCGGGGATGGACCCTTCCCTTTTCAATTCGGATCAGGGATATGAGACCCTCCTTTCTTTGATAGAACAGGGCATAAAGGAACAGGGCATAGACATTGAAGCCGAGCTTTCCGAGGTCACATCAAGCTACCCTGACCTTGATACAAAACTTGGCAAAGAAGACATCAAAAGGGCTTTCGAATTATCTGCAAAGCAAGCGGAAAGTCTTGAAAGCAGCCTGGATTCATTAAAGGACAAGGCTCTCACACTTTCTGATTATCTCCCCCGTTACATGAATCAGGCCATAAATTTCACGGGCGATGATATGGGCGGAGACAAGGCGGCAGTCATCCTTTTTGACTATATCATAACCGTAGTGCTTGCGTTTGTATTTGCAGTAACAATAAGCAATACCATAACACAGGAGGCCGGAACGATAGGAACGCTTCGCGCATCGGGCTACACAAAGGGAGAGCTTATCAGGCATTACATGATCCTTCCTGTTGCGGTCACCTTCCTTGCGGCATGTATCGGAAATCTTTTCGGCTATACACTTCTGAAAGGCCTGCTGGCATCTATGTACTACGGAAGCTATTCTCTGTGCACATATCAGACAAAATGGAGCGCCCAGGCATTTGTGATCACGACGCTCATTCCGGTAATACTGATGTTTGCGATAAACCTTATCGTTCTTTCGGTCAAGCTGAAAATATCACCGCTTAGGTTTATAAGACATGACCTTTCAAGAAAGGGAAAGAAAAAGGCATTCAAGCTGAAGACCACCATCCCGATACTGAGAAGGTTCAGACTAAGGATACTGTTCCAGAATATACCGAACTACCTTACGCTCTTCCTTGGAATATTCCTTGCATCCGTCATCTGCATCTTCGGGCTGATGTTCGTCCCGCTTCTCGATGAGTATGCGGATATGATCGTGGAAGAAAGGATATCCGATTATCAGTACATACTGACGGATAAGGCCGAGACAGCTGTTAAGGATGCCGAAAAATTCGGGGCCGAGACACTTAAAACGACCGATGATTCATTTATGATAGAAGATGTGTCTGTGCTCGGGATCTCAAAGGACAGCAAATATGTGACAAAGGAGATCGAAGAAGGAACAGTTTTAGTATCGAGCAGCATGGCGAACAAATATAAGCTTAAAGCCGGAGACACACTCACCTTAAAAGAAAAGTACGGTAAAAGGACATATGAGTTCAAGGTGTCGGGAGAGTATG
>CADAQV010000045.1:0-3301 GCA_902790095.1 uncultured Lachnospiraceae bacterium
GCAAAGATCGATAAGCAAAAGCTCGTCGCCGCCGTATCTTGCGACTATGCCGTTTTCACCGACATGGTCAACGAGAGCTTTCGATACCGTTTTCAATACCACATCGCCCGCGCTGTGACCGAAGGTGTCATTTATGAATTTAAAGTTGTCAAGATCGATTATTGCAAACGAAAACGGAGTGCCGGATGCTATTAATGACTGCGCAAAATCGACTGCATATACCCTTGATACAATTCCGGTAAGCGGATCTAAAATATCATCTATCGGTGTATCTTTAAGCAGGCGCTCAAAATACGGAAACCGTGAAAGAGTCTTTGGCGTATAGACCCCGAGAAGACCTTCCATGCGGTTTTGTCTCTTTATTACATCGGTGACATCGACAAAGCTTCCGACAAGACCCACTATTTTATTGCCGTCATAAAGCGGCCTTTTTGAGGCGATGATATCCCTCTCCTCGCCCCGGATGATGCATTTGCCATGGACCTTGTAGGTGGACTGCCCCGAAAGGACCATAAGCTCATCCCGCTTGAAAGGTTCGGGGTCCGAATGCCAGCCCATATCCTCATCCGTCTTTCCGATAAGTATATCTGCCGAGTCAAAGCCGTAAAAATCAAGAAAGGCCTGATTTACCCCGACAAACCTTCTTTCCGAATCCTTCCAGAATACACAGTCCTGGGCAGTATTAATTATCCTTTCGAATAGTTCACGCGTCATTTCCATTTTTTTTGTAACCCTCCGAATTATGATTATAATCAAAAAATACCCTCTCGGCAAGAGGGTATCTTAAAATGGCAAGAGTGTTTTTGGCGTTTCCCTGTATCACCGAGCCTGTTTACGCCTGCTTTTTGACGCCAACATCAGAAGCATAGCCGTTACAGCCAAATAAATCAGCAGGAAAACAGATGCGTCACCTGTTTCTTCTGCGATGTCATCTGTTTCTTCTGCAATGTCATCTGTTTCTTCCGGCACAGGATCCGGTTCATTATCATTTTCTTCATCCGGATCCGGATCGACGAAATCCGCATAGACCTTGATACTGATATTATCTACAACTATCCATTCTTCTTTATAGCTACGGTTGTAGTTCAAATAATTCTGTATAAATTCCGGAGGCATATCTATCAGATCGATCCAATTGTCCTGATACAGAACAAAGCTTTCACCTCTGTTCACGACTGCGTTGCATGACTTTCTGTTTGTTTCGATTCCCATTGCCGCCAGTTCTTCTTTTCCCTGTTTGTTGACACCGTAAGTTACCGTAATATAGGGTTTTTCTTCTTTTATCTGTGTCACCACAACGGAATACATGGCCCCGGCAGGGATAATACATTCCATATCGGCAGATATACGATGATATCCCATGTATTTACAGTATTCCGATCCGGATGATAGCAGCGTGCCGTCGGTTGGATCCTTAGCATCATCATTTAACAGATATATCTTAAAATCGATCGTCGTATTATTATCAGCACTTTGCACGCCGACCTCACGGATACTTGTGGTCGCTTCGGCCTTAAAAATATTAGCCGACTTTTCGGCATCAAATGTGAACGGATAGCTGCTCGCCATCAGGTCGTACTGCCTGATGTCATATTCCATGCTGTCTGAGATAAGATCCTCTACCTTGAAATCAAAGGATTCGGCTTTCACAATGGAATCATCCCAGTATGAGAGCCAGAAATATCCATCGCCTATACCATCCCCGTTTTCATCTATGCCCCAGTTGCCAAAATCCGTCCCCTCTGAAAGACCGCTGCCGTAGCTGTTTTTGACAAGCCATGCACCATCCTCGGGTGGGCGGTATCCATTCAGGAAAAACTCCTTCGGAAAATTATCATTGTAACCTACTATTGTTACCTCATGATTACAGCTTGAACCAAAACGATAGGTATAATGGGCCCATATATTATCATTCATATTAATAAATATGGCCTTGTTTTTTTCCTCCGGAGTTGCCTCATCGCTGCAATATGCTATATCCAGAGCGCGTCCGGCAAGCAACTCAGCTTTCATGGCTTTTATCGTTTCAATATTTATTCCGTCCTCACCTGAGTAACTCGGAAGGATATTTGCATTCTCAAGCCCGAGCGAAGATGCATAACGCAGCGACTCATCCACGCTCCAGTCATGATATAACTTATGCAATTCCGGAAGTCCGGGATAGCTTCCAGTCTTCGGATCATATTGATATCTTTTGCCGTCCTCATCCTCATAAGCCAGATTAAGCGGATAATTATTCAGCAAATTGTGAAATGCATTGATCCTTGCGACGAAATAATGTTTCCCGTTTTGGTCTTCGTACACATCTGTTTCTTCATTTTCGACGGTCATCTTCGCATCCAGCCGCTTCTTTATCTCTTCTAATCCTTCCGGATAATACTTGAATTCTTCCTCAAGATCTTCGATCGTCACATCCTCGGGGAGTATGTAATAATATTCTACATCGTGTTTCTCGCTCACAATATCTTTATAATTCCGAACAAGATATTTTGTCCCGTCTTTCGCGATCACCTCGTAGCCTTCACTAAGTATTCCATCGTTGTTTTGATACGGTAAAAATCTTTCTTCAAGCGGACCTACCCCTTTTGCAAAAAGCGAAGAGGCATAATAGCCTGATCCAAGGGCATTATAAATGCCCGACATGCCCTGTCTTGACGGAACCAGCCCTTCCCCTGCCTGGGATGGATAATGTCCGTTTTCAGGTTCGGGAATAAAGGTAAACCATGCGACCTGTCGTTCTGAAAGATCGAGCCACTTACAAAGCTCGGCAAAGGTATTTATGCCGTATTTTTCCTTAAACCCCGGAGCAAGCTCATCCCACTTGGCATAGCATTCCGAAAGAATGCTCGATTCTGCGGCTGCTATAGCCCCAAACCCCCAACAGGTATTCCATGGTTCCTGATTCTTGACAGACGTCACTACGCTCTGCCCGTCCTTCGTATAGGCGCGCAGGCTGTAGGCAGAAGGTTCTGCTTCATCCCCATGATATTGAAGACATTCCCGAAGATATTGTAGAGGATCATCTGCATAAGCTTTACCTGAAAGCGGAGAAGACATAGCGATAACTGCCGAGGCAGCAAAGATAACCGTCTTTTTTACTTTTTTTGATTTTTCAGACATTTTTATTTCCTTTCTTCTTTTCTATATTTTATATTATGTGGAGGGGGCTGTCAAAAAACAGTCCTTTTTCTTGTAACGCATGTCGCTATGATCATTTGAAACGCAGGACAGGAGTTCGCTACCCTCACTTCGCTGATAAGGAAAGAAATCCTTCGGATTTCTTTTGAACCGCCTCAAAGCC
>CADAQV010000045.1:3311-11933 GCA_902790095.1 uncultured Lachnospiraceae bacterium
CGGCGGGGGCTCCCCTGCACTGAAAGTGCAGGGGCAGACAAAAAGATTCGGACGGATGCTTCGGCGGCGATAGAAGCGTTGCCGCCTTCGCACCGCCGTTTTTCTTGCGAAGATCGGTCGCTCACCACAGTCCTGCTTTACAAATCGATCATAGCGCCGCTGCCGTTTTCGCTTAATGGGGCTGTTTTTTTACAGCCCCTCATTCTTTTCTTACTCCAATCTGTTTTTTTCTTTATTATACTCTAGTCCCGCTTTCTTAAGCATTTCTTCAAGCTCGCTTGCGGCGATATCCTCCCCCTCGCAAAGCTCATCAAGAGAAGAATAGAAGTCGCGAAGCTTTGTATTAAGCACGCAGGCAAGCATAACAGGGTCATTTGGAAGATGCATGGTCATTACCTCCGTATTCGTTTTTGTTATTACCTCTATTAAAGCCTTTCGGATGCAAAATGTCAATAAGCATCCACTCTCTCATAATTTAAAACAATTGTAAAAAACAAAAACTTGATTAAAATGAAAAAACATTGTACAATAGGTCGATAAAAGCCATGAAAAGAGCTTTATATGTGCGAAAGGATTCATGATAATGAAAAAAATGAGGTTTTTACCGGTGATAGCATTGTCGGTGTCGCTTCTCCTTGGCGGATGCCAGAGCAGTGAGACCCCAACAGTCACCTATACAGAACCGGAGACCAACACTCCCATAAACGATCATACCATGATCACAGATGATTCGGCAGTATTCGTCTACAGAGACGGGCGTGTAAGGTCCCAGGATGTTGAAAGCTTCGGTGAAGAGTATTACGATGTAAATGAGCTTAAAAGCGAATATATCGATCCGGCCGTAAGCGAGTATAACAGCGCTGCGGGAAAAGACAAGGTAAAGGTGGTATCTCTTGATCTGAAGAACGGGAACGTATCGCTTGTCATCGATTATGCGTCGACCAAGGATTTCCTGGATTTTAACAAGAATACGAACCTGTATTTCAAGGACTGGAAAACGTTTGATACCTGCCCTTACTTAAAGATATCCGAAAGCGGATATGCGCTTCCGGCAAATCTTGTGGATCCTTCCGGCAATCTGGTTCCGGCTTCGGGCATAAAGTCTGACACAGAACTCTATCTTTGCGTTCTGGATCTTGGCGCCGGCTATCCCACAGGTTTTTCGGGCAAGCTTCTTTTTGAAGGCGATATCGCATATGTCAGCGGAGGCATAACATTCGATTCGTCAAACGGTATCACGCTTGCGGATGTTGCGGGCCTTCAATATATCATATTTAAATAAACAGAATACGGAGATTTTATCATGGAAAAGACAATGGAAAAGATCGTAGCGGTAGCAAAATCAAGGGGCTTTATCTACCCCGGTTCAGAGATCTACGGCGGTCTTGCAAATACCTGGGATTACGGAAATCTTGGTGTTGAACTCAAGAACAATGTTAAGAAGGCATGGTGGAAGAAATTCATCCAGGAAAACCCTTACAATGTAGGTGTTGACTGCGCCATCCTCATGAACCCTCAGACATGGGTCGCATCAGGCCATCTCGGTGGTTTTTCCGATCCTCTTATGGATTGCAAATCATGCAAGGAGCGTTTCCGCGCAGATAAGCTTATTGAAGATTATGCCAATGAAAAGGGCCTGACCTTAGAACCCGGCGTTGACGGCTGGTCAAACGAGAAGATGCAGGATTTCATCCGCGACAACGGCATCGTATGCCCTTCATGCGGCAAAAAGGATTTCACCGACATCCGTCAGTTCAACCTTATGTTCAAGACCTTCCAGGGCGTTACGGAAGATGCGAAAAACACCATCTACCTTCGTCCCGAGACCGCTCAGGGTATCTTTGTAAACTTCAAGAACGTTCAGAGAACATCAAGAAAGAAGGTGCCTTTCGGTATCGGCCAGATAGGAAAGTCCTTCAGAAACGAGATCACACCCGGTAACTTCACTTTCCGTACAAGAGAGTTCGAGCAGATGGAGCTTGAATTTTTCTGCAAGCCCGGAACCGACCTCGAATGGTTCACATACTGGAGACAGTTCTGCATCGACTGGCTGCAGAGCCTTGGCATCAAGCCCGAAGAGATGAGAGCAAGGGACCACAGCCCCGAAGAGCTCTGCTTCTATTCAAAGGGCACCACAGACCTCGAATTCCTCTTCCCCTTCGGATGGGGCGAGCTTTGGGGCATCGCAGACAGAACAGATTACGACCTTACTCAGCACCAGAACGTATCCGGCGAGGATATGTCATACTTTGATGACGAGACCAAGGAAAAATATATTCCCTATGTCGTTGAGCCTTCTCTCGGCGCAGACCGCGTAACGCTTGCGTTCCTTTGCTCCGCATATGATGAAGAGAATATCGGCACAGAGGAAAATCCCGATATGCGTACGGTAATGCATTTCCATCCTGCGCTCGCACCTGTAAAGGCTGCTGTATTCCCGCTTTCAAAGAAGCTTAACGAAGGCGCAGAAAAGATATTTACAGAGCTTTCAAAGTATTACAACTGTGAATATGATGACAGAGGCAACATCGGAAAGAGATATCGCCGCCAGGACGAGATCGGAACTCCTTACTGCATCACATATGATTTCGACAGCGAAACAGACGGCTGCGTAACTGTAAGAGAAAGAGACAGCATGGAGCAGGTTCGCATCCCGATCGCCGAGCTTAAGAGCTATCTGGACGAGAAACTGGAATTCTAAGTTCTGAACCAGGTGTTAACATAACATACAGAAGAAACTCCATAATTTCGGCGGAGTTTCTTCTGCGTTTTGAGGAGCAAGAAATGGATAAGAAGTTTGCGTATAACAAATATGACAAAAAGACGATAAAAAAGGTAAATGCCTTTGCGGAAGATTACAGGGAATTCATATCGACCTGCAAGACCGAAAGAGAATGCTGCAAAAGAGCTGTAGAGCTTCTTAAGAAAGCCGGTTATGAAGATATCGAAAACATCATCGCTGCCGGAAAAAAGGTAAAGCCCGGAGACAAGATCTATGCAGTGTGCTATAACAAGCAGATAGCCGTTTTCAGGATAGGAAAAAAACCCCTTTCGGAAGGCTTGAATATCCTCGGCGCTCATATCGACAGCCCCAGGCTTGACATCAAGCAAAACCCCTTGTATGAAAAAGAGGGCCTTGCATTTCTCGACACACACTATTACGGCGGTATCAAAAAATATCAGTGGGTCACTCTGCCCATGGCTATCCATGGCGTAGTCGCTAAGAAGAACGGCGAAATTGTGGACGTTGTGATAGGTGAAGACCCCGCAGATTCGGCAGTCGGCGTTACCGATATCCTTATCCACCTTGCCGGAAAGCAGATGGATAAAAAGGCGAACGCAGCGGTCGAAGGTGAAAACTTAGATGTCCTTATCGGAAGCATTTCAAAGACAGATGATGACGGAAAGTCCAAAAAGAACGGAGTCAAGGAAAACATCCTTTCCATACTTAAGCAAAAATACGGCATGGAAGAAGAGGATTTCCTTTCCGCAGAGCTTGAAGTCGTTCCCGCGGGCCCCGCAAGGAATTTCGGGTTCGACAATTCGATGGTGATCGGCTACGGACATGATGACAGGGTATGCGCATATCCTTCACTTGTCGCCATAATGTCAATAGAAGACCCGGAAAGAACGGCGGCATGCCTTTTGGTGGACAAGGAAGAGATAGGAAGCGTAGGCGCAACAGGAATGCATTCGCGCTTCTTTGAAAATATGATCGCGGAGCTTTTGGAGCTCACAGGAGAAAATTCGGGGGTTGCCTTAAGAAGGGCCCTTGCAAATTCGTACATGCTCTCATCGGATGTGAGTGCGGGTCTCGATCCCCTTTACGAATCGGCATTTGAAAAGAAGAATGCCGCATATGTCGGCGCAGGTCTTGTTTTCAACAAATATACCGGCTCAAGAGGCAAGAGCGGCTCAAACGACGCAAATGCCGAATATGTGGCCATGCTTCGCAAAATGCTTGATGATGCGGGAGTCACCTATCAGACCGCAGAGCTCGGAAAAGTGGATGAAGGCGGCGGCGGTACCATCGCATACATCTGCGCAAATCTTGGCATGCAGGTCATAGACAGCGGCATATCGGTACTTTGCATGCACGCTCCCTGGGAGATAATCAGCAAAGCCGACTTATATGAGGCGGAAAAAGGATACGAAGTATTCCTTAAAGAAGCCGGCAGGAGGAACTGACATGGATAATTCAAAGGAAAACCCTTATCTGATAAATACACCGCAGATACAGGAATATGCAAAGCTTTGCGAGGATAATTCCACAATAGATCCCTCTCTTTACGAAAAATACAATGTAAAAAGGGGCCTTCGCGAAAAGAACGGAACAGGTGTCATGGCCGGACTTACCGAAATAGGTGAGGTATGCGGCTACAGCATAGAGGACCAGGAAAAAGTGCCCGTTCCCGGAAAGCTCTTCTACAGGGGAGTGAACGTAAGAAAATTCGCAAATGCCATTTTGGAGGAAAACAGATTCGGGTATGAGGAATGTGTATACCTTCTTCTGTTCGGACAGCTTCCAAACAAAAAAGAGCTTGCCGAATTCAAGAATCTTTTGGGATTTTACAGATGTCTTCCCAAAAACTTTGTAAGGGATGTCATGCTGAAGGCTCCCGCAAAGGATGTCATGAACAACATGATGCGTGGCTGCCTTGCGCTTTATCCGTATGATGATAAGGGCGATGACACCAGCCGCGACAACATGATGCGTCAGTGCATACAGCTTATTGCAAGGTTCCCGCTGCTTGCTGTATACGGCTATCAGGCTTACAATTATTACTACAACGGTGAAAGCCTTATAATCCACAAGCCCGATCCCGATCTTTCCATGGCAGAAGATCTCCTTCATATCATGAGAAACGACAAGGGATATTCGCCCCTTGAGGCAAAGCTTATGGATCTGTGCCTCATTCTTCATGCAGAGCACGGCGGCGGCAACAATTCCACATTTACGGACCATGTGGTATCTTCAACAGGTACGGATACTTATTCCGTTATGGCTGCAGCCATGGGCTCACTTAAAGGACCCAAGCACGGCGGCGCCAATATCAAAGTCCAGAGCATGTTCAAGGACATCAAGGCAAATGTCAAGGACTGGGGCAACGATAACGAGATAAACGAGTATCTCAAAAAGATCGCAGGCAAAGAGGTATTTGACAGGAGCGGCCTTATCTACGGTATAGGTCATGCCGTATATACATTGTCAGATCCAAGATGCCAGCTTTTAAAAGCATCCGTAAGAGATCTTGCGGCCGAAAAAGGACGCCTTGAAGAATTCGAACTCTACAATAAGGTCGAAGCTTTGGCGCCGGCCATTTTGCAGGAAAAGATCGGCACCGCAAAAGATTTCTGCGCAAATGTCGATTTCTACAGCGGCTTTTTGTATGACCTTCTTGGCATACCGCAGGAACTCTACACTCCGCTTTTTGCCGTTTCAAGAATATCCGGCTGGAGTGCACACCGCATGGAAGAGATGTATTCAAACAAGATCATACGTCCCGCTTTCAAAAATGTTCATGCGCACAATGACTACGTGCCGATAGATCAAAGATAAATGTCAGGGCGGGCATTTGCCCGCCCATTTATTGTAAAAAGGACAGTTGATATGCTTTCTGTAAGTCACATAAGTAAAGCCTTTGCGGAAAAAGAAGTATTAAAGGATGTTTCTTTCAGGGTAGAGGATAAGGAAAAAGTAGGACTCATCGGCATAAACGGTGCCGGAAAGACCACTCTGTTAAAGATCATCGCAGGTGAGATGATTCCGGATGAAGGTTCGGTCTCCCTTGCAAAAAATGCTGCTTTAGGCTATCTCACACAGCATCAGGATCTGACAGACGAACACACGATATACGAATCGGTCCTTTCGGCAAGGGCTGACATTCTCATGCTCGAAAAACGTCTGCGCGATCTGGAACTTAAGATGAGCGATGGCGAGGCTGAAAGCGTCATGGAGGAATATGTTAAGGTCGGCCATGAATTCGAGCTTAAAAACGGCTATGCCTACAGAAGCGAAGTAACAGGCGTTATAAAAGGCCTCGGCTTTGCGGAAGAAGATTTCGAAAAACGCATATCGACATTAAGCGGAGGTCAGAAGACCAGAGTGGCACTCGGCAGGCTCCTTCTTTCAAAGCCCGATCTGTTAATGCTCGATGAGCCTACAAACCACCTCGACATGCCATCCATCGCATGGCTCGAAGGCTATCTTTCTTCGTATCCCGGGGCTGTTCTCATTGTATGCCACGACAGATATTTCCTTGACCACGTCGTCACAAAGATCGTTGAGATAGATCTTGGAAAAAGCATATCATTTGAGGGCAACTATTCGGTCTACGGACAGAAAAAACAGGAGATGCTTGCAGCCGGGCTGAAGGCATATGCAAAGCAGCAGGCAGAGATAAAGCACGAACAGGAAGTAATAGAAAAACTCAAATCCTTCAACCGCGAAAAATCCGTAAAACGCGCCGAAAGCCGTGAAAAAAAGCTTGGACGCATAGAGCTTATCGAAAGGCCTATGACTGCGGATTCGGCATCCGGTATGAGCATAGAGTTTGATGTGGCGGTAGAAAGCGGCAAGGATGTACTCGAAGTTTCAGATCTTTCCAAAAGCTTTGACGGAAAAAAGATATTCGAAAACGTGAATTTTTGCATAAGAAAAGGCGAGCACATTGCGCTTATCGGCGCAAACGGAACCGGAAAGACCACCATATTAAAGATAATAAATGAGATATTGCCTCCGGACACAGGGTATGTAAAACTTGGCGCAAAGGTTGAGATAGCATATTATGACCAGGAACAGCAGGTCTTAAATATGCAAAACACACTCTTTGAAGAGATGAGCGACGATCATCCGGACATGAACAATACCGAGATAAGGAACGTTCTTGCGGCATTTTTGTTTACGGGCGAGGATGTGTTTAAAAAGATAGGGGACTTAAGCGGCGGCGAAAGAGGCAGAGTGTCGCTTGCAAAGCTTATGCTAAGCTGCGCGAACCTTCTTGTACTCGACGAGCCAACCAACCACCTTGACATAATCTCAAAAGAGATACTCGAAAATGCAATAAACAGCTACAAGGGTACCGTGCTTTACGTATCCCACGACAGATATTTTATAAACAAGACGGCCGGCAGGGTTTTAGAGCTTACCGAAAACGGAATAAACGAATATCTGGGCAATTACGATTACTATCTCGAAAAGAAGACGGATATGCAGGCAGTGGCGCTTACGGAAAAGGAACCGGAGACTGCGGCAAAGCTTGACTGGAAAGCGCGCAAGGAGGAAGAGGCCGAAAAGAGAAAAAAGGCTTCGGAGCTTAAAAAGGTGGAGGATGCGATAGAAAAGTCCGAAGCCGAAATGGAAGAGATAGATGCAGGGCTTTCCGACCCCGAAAACGGAAACAATGTCGCTCTTTTGATGGAGCTTACAAAGAAACGTACGGAGCTTGAAAAAAAGATAGAAGCTCTTTACGAAAAGTGGGAAGAGATCGGGAACTGAGTCCTTAAAACAACTTTAGGGGGGAGGCTTTAAAAAATGAGGGAAATAAAAAGAGATATTGCAAACAAGACCTTCAGACATATATACCTTTTGTACGGCGAAGAGTCATACATGATAAGGGAATGCAAAAAAATGCTCGTTTCGGCTATAGCAGGCGAAGACACAATGAACCTCTTCGTGTCCGAGGAAGGCATGCCCGAGCTTAAGACTCTTAAAAATTTCCTTGACACATTTCCTCTTTTTGCCGATTACCGTCTCGCGGTGATAAACGATTCCGGTCTGTTTTCAAAGGCGAGTGACGGATTTGACGAGCTTCTCAAAAACCTTCCCGAGACCGCCATAATCATTTTTGCCGAAAAGAAGGTCGATAAAAGAGTCACTTTGTTTAAGATGCTGTCAAAGCTTGACGCATACATCTGCGAGCTTAAGGAGGCCGACGACAGGACCAGGCAGCTTTTTGTCATCGGAAGACTCAAAGCAGCAGGAAAAAAGATCACTCAGGACACCTATAACGAGCTTGTAAGGCGCGAGGGTGAAAGCATGGAAAACCTGTCCTCGGAGCTTGAAAAGCTTATAGCTTTTTCGGGGGACAGAGAGCTGATCACAACGGATGACATAGAAGCAATATGCAGCCCCCATCCCGAGGACCGGATATTTGCGATGATAGACAGCGCGATAGACGGCGACAGAAAAAAAGCAATGGAGCTGTATTACGACCTTCTTGCGCTTAAAGTTCCGCCCGTAAAGATAATATCCATCCTTGGCGGACAGTGTAACAAGCTCTATCTGGCATCGCAGATGCAGGGGGGCTCGCAGGCAGAGATCGCTACAACACTTAAGATACCGCCTTTTGCGGCAGGGCGTCTTTTGCAGAAAAGCAGAAGGGCGGGGGAGAGCAAACTGCTTTCGATGCTTAGTGCCTGCGTGGATCACGAATACATGGTAAAAAGCGGACGCATGGAAGAAACTGTGGCTGCAGAAAGGCTCATAGTAATGCTTTGTTCCGGACACATAAAAAACGGGCTGTAAGCTTATGCTTACAGCCCACGTTTTTAGCTAAGTACTCAAATTATGTCTATAACAAAATATAACAATAACTCCGGTACATAAGCTCTGACTGAAAC
>CADAQV010000046.1 GCA_902790095.1 uncultured Lachnospiraceae bacterium
GTCTGGGATCCGGAAGAAAACGCGCCTGTCGAAAGCACCGCGGATGCGGAAAAGGAAAGGCTTGAAAACGAACACATTAACGAGCTTATCGCTGCAGCTGAAAAGATAGCCGCAGGCTATGATTTTGACGGCGCAGTGACTTTCTTAAAAAGCGACCCTTTATATTCAAAAAGGCTCGTTCTGCTTGAAAAGGCGGAAGAGATAAAAAAGAGAAAAGACGAGATGAAGGCCTGGGCGGATGTAAAAAATATCACCCACCTTGCTTTCAGGCCGCTTATCGCGGATACATCGCAGGCGTTTACATCTTTAAATGCTACTAAATATAATAAAGAAAATATAACGGTAGAAGAATTCAAAGCCATATTAAACGAACTCTACAGCAGGGGATATGTGCTTGTCAGCCTTCATGACATCGCATATTCAAAGGCCTATACGGACAGCTTTAAAGGAATCGTTGAAACCACCGCCGAAGGAGATACGGCCGATGTAAATATTACCCTTGCGGAAAGCGAAACGGTGACCGAAGAGCCTACGGAGGAGACTACCGAAAGCGAAGCCGAGAGCGAGGCAGAGGTTATGGACGAATCCGATGACGAATCCGATGAATCGGATGACGAATCGGAGGAAGAGACCTCAAAAACTACTGCGGTACCCACAACGGCAGACCCCAAAAAGCTGAAGGCCGGCAGGATAATGCTTCCTGAGGGCAAGACGCCCATAGTTATTTCCGTTGAAAATATCTGCCCGCTGCCGGCCATGCAGACTGAAGGTTTTGCAAAAAAACTTATTCTTGGAAAAGAGGGCGAAGTGCTTTGCGAGCTTTCGGACGGCCGCACGGGCCGCTTTGATATTGTGACGGTTTTGGAAGAGTTCATAGACGAACACCCCGATTTTTCATACAGGGGCGCAAGGGCAGTGCTTGGAATAAGCGGAGAAAACGGTATTTTCGGATACAGGACCGCATCCATATATGAAGATGAAGAAGGTTATAACAGCGAGATAGAAAGCGCAAGGCTTATCGCCGACACCTTAAAAAAGCTTGGATACGAATTCGGCATGAACGGCTACCATTATTCAAACATGGGAAACATGTCGCTTGAAGAGATCATGGTCGAGTGTCAGGCATGGAATGATGAGGTCGCAAGCATAATAGGAACGACGGACATAATCGTTTTCCCGAACGGAAGCGATATAGGCGACTGGAGATATTACAGCGGCGAACGCTACGATTATCTTAAGGATAACGGATATGTCTACTTCCTGAACATGAATTCCTCGGAACGCGCATGGAACCAGATACTTAACTATTACATGCGTCAGGGACGAAGGCTCGTTACGGGACTTTCGCTTTATAAAGACCTAAGCGCAGGCGGTTTTTCGGATGTTTTTGATGCGGCAAAGGTGTATGACAACTCACATTTGCCGATGTAATAACTATAAATGATCAAAAGGAGAATTATCATGAGTTTTTTTGACAACGTTAAAGAAGGCGCAAAAAACATTGGAGAAAAGGTTTCGGGAGCAGCAAAGACTGCGGCAGACAAGACTACCGAGGCTTATGAGGTCGCAAGGTTAAAATCTGCCATCAATACCGAAAAAAACAGTATTGCGGACATCAAAAAAGAGATAGGAAATCTTATCTACGATGAGTTTACAACAGGAAAGGAACTTCCTTTAAATGTTTCCGAACTCTGCCTTAGGATAAAGGAGCATCTTGACAAGATAGAGTCTCTTGAGGCGGAAATAAAGGCGCAGAAAGAAAAGAAGGATGAGTCTTGATCGAAAGGATGTTAAAATGTACGATTATCTGGTAGTCGGCGCAGGGCTTTTCGGCGCTGTATTTGCTGCCGAGGCAAAGAAAAAAGGCAAAAGCGTTCTGGTCATAGATAAAAGGGACCACATAGCCGGAAACATCTATACAAAAAAGGACGACGGTATACATGTACATGTGTACGGTGCACACATTTTCCACACAAACAACAAAAGGGTCTGGGAATATGTAAATACATATGCGGAGTTCAACAGATTCACAAATTCGCCCGTGGCAAATTACAAGGGAGAGCTTTATTCGCTTCCTTTCAACATGTACACCTTCAACAAGATGTGGGGCGTTGTTACGCCTGCGGAGGCGGCCGCAAAGATAGAAGAGCAAAAGAGGGAGGCGGGCATCACAGAGCCTAAAAACCTCGAGGAACAGGCGATAAGCCTTGTGGGAAGGGATATCTACGAAAAGCTCATAAAAGGCTATACCGAAAAGCAGTGGGGAAGACCCTGCGATGCGCTTCCGAGCTTTATCATAAAAAGGCTTCCCGTAAGACTCACATTTGACAACAACTATTTCAATGCTCTTTACCAGGGCATCCCCATGGGCGGCTACACAAAGATGGTCGAAAACATGCTGGGCGGCATCGAGGTAAGGCTTGGCTGCGACTTTTTAAAGGACAGAGAATACTATGAAGGCCTTGCAAAAAAGATCGTATATACAGGCCCCATCGATGCATATTTCGGCTTTGAATACGGCCCGCTTGAATACAGGTCTGTAAGGTTTGAGACCGAAAAGCTCGACACAGACAATTTCCAGGGAAATGCCGCCGTAAATTACACATCCGCAGATGTTCCCTACACGCGCATAATAGAGCATAAGTGGTTCCAGTTTGGGCTCGACGATGACGGAAACAAGGTGGATACTACCATCATAAGCCGCGAGTATTCATCCGAATGGAAGCCGGGGGATGAACCTTATTACCCCGTAAATGATGAAAAGAACGGAAAGCTTTACGAAAAATATGCAGCCCTTGCCGCAGGCAAAGAAAATGTATATTTTGGCGGAAGACTCGGACAGTATAAATATTATGACATGGATGCCGTAATAGCATCCGCACTTGATTATTGCGACAAGGAACTATGATTATAAGGGAGGATAAAAATGGCAACAGTAAGACCGTTTAAGGCGCTTCACCCCGCAAAGGATATGTTTGAAAAAGTGGCTGCGCTCCCATACGATGTTTATAATGCGGCAGAAGCAAGAGAGGTAGTGGAAAAGAATCCGCAGAGCTTTCTTGCTATAGACAGACCTGAAACACAGTTTGAACCGGGACATGACATGTATGCCCCCGAGGTATACAAAAAAGCAAGCGAAATGCTTAAAGAATGGGAAGACAAGGGTATCTTTGTACAGGATGATAAAGCCTGCTATTACATCTACACTCTCACAATGGACGGACGAGAGCAGAACGGTATAGTAGGATGTTCTTCCGTGGACGATTATCTTTCGGGAACCGTTAGGCAGCATGAGCATACTCTGGCAAGAAAAGAGCAGGATAGAATCGACCATGTTGATGCCTGCAGCGCGCAGACAGGCCCCATCTTTTTGGCATACAGATCAAGACCCGATCTTAAAGCGGTAATAGCAAAGGTAAAGAAGGAAGAGCCGATGTTCGACCTTGTTTCCGAAGACGGTATAAGACATGCCGGATGGAGGGTGGATAAGGACGAGGATATCCAAACTATCAGCAAGGCTTTTGAAAACACCGAAAGGACTTATATAGCCGACGGACATCACAGATGCGCATCGGCCGTAAAGGTAGCTTTAAAGCGCAGGCAGGAGGCAGGCGAATATACGGGAGAGGAAGAGTACAACTATTTCCTTTCTGTTTTGTTTGCGGATGAAGAGCTTTACATCATGCCCTACAACAGGCTCGTTCGCGACCTTAACGGCATGAGCGCATCAGAGCTTCTTTCTAAGATGGAAGAGAGCTTTATCATAAAGGAGAGCGGCGAGAAGGTGGTTCCCGCATCAAAGGGCACTTTCGGCATGTACCTTGACGATAAGTGGTACGAGCTTAAGGTAAAGCCCGAAAAGGCCGGCACAGATGAAGTCTCAAGCCTTGATGTTTCATATCTTCAGACATATTTCCTTGACGGGATACTCGGTATATCGGACCCCAAAAAGGATCCGAGAGTCGATTTTGCGGGCGGTATAAGAGGTATAGATTATCTTGTCGAAAGATGCCATGAGGATGCAAAGCTTGCAGTGGTAATGTATCCCACTTCGATCTATGAGCTTCTCGCCGTTGCGGATGCAAGCAAGATGATGCCGCCCAAATCGACATGGTTTGAGCCGAAGCTCAGAAGTGGTATATTTATTCATAAATTTTAAGGAAGAAATAAATGAATTGGTTTGCTAAACTGGAAAGAAAAATAGGGCGGTTTGCCATAAAGAACCTGATGATATACATAATCGGACTGTATATCGTAGGACTGGTCATATTCCTCTGGGACAGCTCGTTTTATTACAACTACCTGTGCCTTGACATAGGAATGATCTTCAAAGGTCAGGTCTGGAGGATAATAACCTTCATGATCATGCCTCCCGGCGGAAGCAACATCTTTTTCATGCTCATAAGCCTTTATGTCTACTGGATGCTGGGGTCCGCTTTGGAGAGATGGTGGGGCGCTTTCAGATTCAATGTGTTTTTCTTCGGTGGAGTGTTCTTTACCGTACTTGCATCATTTATCGTATATTTTGTCTATGCGTGGGTACTTGGATACGGTTTTGGAACGAACGAAACACGTGCATGGTCATTCCTGGCCACATGCTTTGTCGGAACCGAATACATAAACTTCTCGCTGTTTATAGGTTATGCCTTTACATTCCCCGAATCGCAGTTTCTGCTTTTCTTTATCCTTCCGATAAAGGCAAAGATCCTCGGATGGATAGAAATAGGCGCTTATGTGATATTCTTCATAATCGGCAATTTCTCGACAAGAATAATGATCGGTGTTTCGCTTCTTAACGTATTGATCTTTATGCTCGTCACAAAGAAGATACCGAGGTTTTCACCTTCGGAATTTAAGCGTAAGGCCGATTTCAAAAACAAAGTGAAGGAGAACAGAAAGGTCAACCGTCACAAATGTGCCATCTGCGGAAAGACAAGCGAGGATGCGCCGGATGAGACCTTCAGATACTGCAGCAAATGCGAAGGCAACTATAAATACTGCAGCGAGCATTTATACACACATACACATGTCACAAAAGATAAGAATGAGGTAGAGATACTCAATATGCCCAAATAGGAGAGATTATGGAAAAGAGACCATTCGTTACTAAAGATCAGATAGCGCAGCTTGTAAAAACAATTCCCACACCCTTTCATATCTATGATGAAAAGGCTATGCGCGAAAATGTAAGAAAGATAAAAAAGGCATTTGCGTGGAATAAGGGCTATAAGGAATACTTTGCCGTAAAGGCAAATCCCAACCCTTATATCATAAAAATACTGCACGAGGAGGGCTGCGGCTGCGACTGTTCTTCACTTACAGAGCTCATGCTTTCAAACGCCCTTGACATAAACGGGCGCGAGATCATGTTCTCATCAAATGCAACTCCCGCAGAGGAATATGTCTACGCCAAAAAAATCGGCGCCACCATCAACCTCGATGACATCACACATATCGATTTCCTTGAAAAGTGTGCGGGTATTCCGGAAGTCATAAGCTGCCGTTTCAATCCCGGCGGAACCTTCCAGATCACGAACGGCATCATGGACAACCCCGGTGATGCAAAGTACGGCATGACAAAGCCCCAGATGTTTGAAGCATTTAAGATCTTAAAGGAAAAGGGAGTGAAGGAATTCGGAATTCATGCTTTCCTTTGCTCAAACACCCTTACAAACCTTTATTATCCTCTGCTTGCAAAGGTGCTTTTCGAACTTGCCGTAGAGCTTCACACAGAGCTTGGAGTTCATATCGGATTTATCAACCTTTCAGGCGGTGTAGGTATACCTTATCGCCCCGAAG
Source organism: uncultured Lachnospiraceae bacterium (assembly GCA_902790095.1). Classification (GTDB taxonomy): domain Bacteria; phylum Bacillota; class Clostridia; order Lachnospirales; family Lachnospiraceae; genus UBA4292. The sequence goes on from CADAQV010000046.1 coordinate 5,800, forward strand.
ATGAGGCAAACGATATCGAAAAGATAGCAGAAGGTGTTCACAAGGTATATGATGAGGTCCTTGTTCCCGCAGGCATGGGCGACGTTGCTATATATACCGAAATGGGCAGATTCATCATGGGCCCTTACGGTGCGCTTGTCACAACTGCCATTCATGAAAAGCATACTCATAAGGAATACATAGGCTGCGATGCCTGTGCTGCAAACCTCATGAGACCTGCAATGTACGGCGCATATCACCACATCACCGTTTTGGGCAAGGAAGACGCACCCTGCGACCATGTTTATGATGTCACAGGTTCCCTTTGCGAAAACAATGACAAGTTTGCAATAGACAGGGCTCTTCCTAAGATCGATATGGGAGATTATATCTATATCCATGACACAGGCGCTCATGGATATTCCATGGGATACAACTATAACGGCCGCCTTAGAAGCGCCGAGGTGCTTTTGCAGGAAGACGGCACCATGAAGCTTATCCGCAGGGCTGAGACACCGAAGGATTATTTTGCAACATTTGATTTTTCGGATATCCTAAGCAAGATGGATTATAACATTTAACAGTATTAACATTTTTCGGGGGCTTTTGGGCCCCCATGATTTTAAGGAGAAATAAATGAGATTTAAAAGAATGATGTCGGCCTGCATGGCTGCTGCTTTGGTCTGCGGCATGACAGGCTGCGCGAGCAGCTCGGATGATAAAGAATCAGAAAGCACAAAAGAGCAGAGCATAGAGCAGTCATCTGAAAAAAAGACAGAGAATAATACTGAAGGCGAAACTGAAAGTGAGCCGGGTAACACAGAGACTGAGTCACAAACTGAAACGCAAGCCGAGACAAAGGGCGATGACGATATGAAAAAGACAGTAGATCAGATATTACAAGGTATGTCGCTTGATGAAAAAATATCGCAGATGATAATACCTGCCATCAGGTCATGGAACGATGTAAATGTGACTGATCTTTCCGCGGCTGAAGGACTAAAGGAAGCACTTGGCAGGCACCAGTACGGCGGGATCATCCTTTTCGGTGCAAACATAACGGGCATTGAGCAGACTGCAAGGCTTTTGTATGATCTTCAGGAAAACAACAGGTCAGCCGAAGGCGTATCCACACATATCCCGTATCTATTACCCTTGGACCAGGAAGGCGGAGTGGTCGTAAGGCTTACCTACGGAACCCGCATGACCGGAAACATGGCACTTGGTGCAACGGCTGATACAGGCGTTGAAAACGCATTTGAAACAGGAAAGATCATAGGAAGCGAGCTGAAGGCTCTTGGCTTTAATGCGGATTACGGCCCTGTTGTGGACGTGAACAGCAATCCTTCAAATCCTGTCATAGGCACAAGATCCTTTTCGGATGACAAGGACATTGTTGCAAAGCTTGGCATAGCATATGCTGACGGGCTTAAAGATCAGGGGGCGATAGCAACGCTGAAGCATTTCCCGGGACATGGGGATACCTCTGTCGACAGCCATATCGGCACACCTTCCGTTGAAAAGACATATGAGCAGATAAAGGAAAACGAGCTTGTGCCTTTTAAAGCTGCCATAGATTCCGGCATCGACATGATAATGACAGCGCATATCACATATCCTCTTATCGACGAAGAACAGACCTTTGGCGACGGCGAGACAAAGGGCTTTTTCCCCGCCACAATGTCCAAAAAGATGATCACTGATATACTTAGAACCGATCTTGGCTTTGACGGCGTAGTAGTGACAGATGCCCTTGAAATGGCGGCCATAGAGACGGCAGGACTTGTGAAGGGCGAAGAAGGCAGCGTAGAATACCGCGTAAATATCGCCGAAAAGGTCATAAATGCAGGAGTGGACATCCTTCTTCTTCCCTTTGACATGGTAAGCCCCGAAAAAGCCGATATGTATGATGAATACATAAGCGGCATCGCATCAAAGGTGGAGACAGGGGACATCGATATCGCCACCATAGACGAAAGCGTAAAAAGGATACTTGAAATGAAGGAAAAGTATGGTATCCTTGATGCCTACGATGAAGAAAAAGATATCAATGATATAATATACTGCGCAAAAGCATTAGTCGGCTGCGAAGAAAACCATGCGGCAGAAGGAAAAATTGCCGGAGAAGCTATAACACTTATTAAAAATGATGATAATGTACTGCCTCTCTCAAACGAACCTAAAAAGATCACCATACTCGGAAGACAGCAGACAGATACCGTCATAATAGAATACACAGTTGCTTTACTTAAAGAACAGGGATTCATTTCCGATGACACGTCAGTTTATGTCGATTATTACTATGACGGTACGGCAAAGGGCGATGACAGGCTTCATTTTACCGCCGACATGGAAGAAATGATAAAGCTTTCGGATGCGGTAATTGCCGTATCATACACGGGCGGCGCAGGAGTAATGGCTGATTCGGCACCGCAGTATAAGGCACTTTCTAAAGCAATAGAGCTTACACATGAAGGAAACGGCAAATTCATTTTCCTCAGCACAAATCTTCCGTATGACGCCGCAAGATATACCGCATCGGATGCGATACTTCTTTCATATCTCGGTTCTGCCTTAAATGCAGACCCTACGGAAAGGACGGGAGCAGGTGGTGAAGGAAAGGCATACAATGCCAATATAATTGCCTCATTAAAAACAGTATTCGG
>CADAQV010000047.1 GCA_902790095.1 uncultured Lachnospiraceae bacterium
GAAGAGACACTTAACGAGATAGAGAGCTTTTATGCGACGGTCTATAAAGAGCATATCTATTCGGAGGAAAAATCCTTTGATGCCATGACCGCCGATATAGCTGAAAAATACGATATATCGGAAACCAAGGCCAAAAAGGTAACAACGGCATTAAACGACGCAAAACAGTACTGCAGCAATATTCAGGTGACCTCGGGCTACGATATCGTCGTAAGGATCGGCTTTACCGGCAGACAAAAGACAGGTGACATAATTCTTGATGTATATGTTGTCAAGGTCGACGGAACATGGAGCATCGATCTTAATACGACATATAAAAAATACATGGACAGACCGCTCCTTGAAAAGGCTTTCAAAAAAGGAACGGAATAAAGGATGAGAGGAAATAAAAAATGTACGTAACATGTTTAGACTTAGAGGGTGTTTTGGTGCCCGAGATCTGGATAGCTTTTGCCGAGGCTTCAGGTATCCCCGAGCTTAAGAGGACAACAAGGGACGAGCCCGATTATGACAAGCTCATGAAATGGAGAATAGGGATATTGAAGGAACACGGTCTTGGGCTTAAAGAGATCCAAAAGGTCATCGAGACAATAGATCCGATGCCCGGCGCAAAGGAATTTTTGGACAGCCTCAGAGAGATCACGCAGGTGATAATTATAAGCGACACCTTCAGCCAGTTTGCAACACCGCTTATGAAAAAACTGGGGATGCCCACGATCTTCTGCAATTCTCTTGTGGTTTCCGAAACGGGCGAGATAACCGGATACAAGATGAGATGCGAAAAGTCAAAGCTTTCTACTGTAAAGGCTTTGCAGTCCGTAGGCCTTGAGACCATCGCAAGCGGCGACAGCTTCAATGACCTTGGAATGATAGAGGCAAGTTCGGCAGGTTTTCTTTTCAGGACCACGGATGCCATCAAGGCAGATTATCCGCAGTTTCCTGCGTTTGAGTCGTATGATGACCTTCTTGATGCCATTAAAAAAGCCATGGTTTGATAATTGTACAAAAACAGATACTTATGGGGGATTTTCATGCGGAAAAGCCCCCTTTTTTGTGTCTGTAAGGTGAATGAAAATTTTGGGTGTTGACAAAAAGAAAAGTTTGTGATATGGTATGTAACAAAATCGTAACAATTTCTAACAATCTTGAAATATTTACCCGCAAAAGCGGGATCATGATACCTAATAAAGGTGATAAGTAACTGGAGGATCGTTAATGAATTCAAAGGTAAAACTGATCATCGGGATGTTCCTGACAGTGGCTCTTGTGTGTGTCACAGCCTTCTTCATCTATCAGGAGATCTCCGAAAGTGATGTTGCTCCGGAAAAGGAAAATCCTTTCACAAAGGAAAACGAAATAAGTTCTAAGCTTTACTTAGCTCCCATGGCAGTATCCGAAATGATCCAGGAAGCAGAATCGCTTCCCGTAACTGTAATGATACCCGGGTTATACCAGGATGTACTTAATGCAGGTAAGAACCTGCAGGAAGTAAAGAACGAAACGACCGAAGCAGACGAAACAAGATCGGAAGAAGAAACAGAAAGCGGCGAAACTGTAAAAGACGGCGATGTTGAAACAGAAGGTGAGCCTGAAGAGGAGCCCGATGCAGAAAGCGAGCCCGAATCAGAAAGTGAGCCTGAAACAGACCCCATTCCCGAAAATGTATACCGGCCCGAAACAGAGTCTGAAGATGAGACTCCCGAGGCAGGACCGGTTCAGCCCATAGAAAACGCAGATCCTTTTGCAGGACTCTTTGTAGTAAATACCGAAGTTAAAAACTATCTTAATGTAAGAGAAGTTCCGGGCGGCAAAGTTATAGGTGTTATGTACCCCGGTTACGGCGGAAGCATCATATCTGTAGACGGCGACTGGGCATATATCCAGAGCGGCGATGTGACAGGATATGTAAACAAGAACTATATTTCGGCCGGACTCGAAGGCATTCTTTCCGTATCCGCAACAGTCATTGCTACTGTTCAGACAGATTATCTTTGCCTCAGAGTAAAGCCCGATGCAGACTCGACTCTTATGGATTATCTCGTAAGAGGAGAGGAATATCCCGTTCACGGCATTGAAAACGGATGGATCTACACAAATAACCGCGGAATGTGGGGATATATTTCCGCAGGCTTTGTATCACTCAGACTCGATCTGCCGACAGCGCTTCCCATGACGACAGAGCTTATGAATCAGATCAAGGGAGTTACACCGGAAACAGAAGCTGCTGTCGAAGTCCCTGAAACGACCCCCGCACCGGTCGTCGCTTTGCCTGTAGTCGTACCCGAGACTATCCCAGCTGCAACACCTGCGGCTGTACCCGCAACTGTCGCAACAACACCTGCTCCAGTAACAGAGCCTGTAACAGAACCCGTTACTACGGTACCTGAGACAGAGCCTGCACCTGAAACGGTTCCGGAGACCCCGGCAGAGGTTGAAATGCAGCCTGCCACAGAGCCTGAAACTGAGGCACCTGCTGAACCCGAACCTACTACTCCCGCGACCACTCCGGCAGCAGAGCTTTCACTTGACGACCAGATCAGACAGCAGATCGATGCTTACGCAGCGCTTGGCCTTTCAAGCAGAGAGCCCGTATATGTAAGCGCAGACGAGCTTTACCTTATGGCATGCATAGTAAACCTTGAAGCAGGTTATGTTTCACAGGACGGTATGCTTGCGGTTGCAAATGTAATCGTTACAAGACTTAAGTCGGGCTATTGGGGCAACACTGTACAGGGCGTTATCTACGCACCCTATCAGTTCTATCCCGAGGGACATCCCACTCTTGTAAACATGATGCAAAAGGGACCTCTTCAGGTTTGCTACGAAGCAGCTCTTAAGGCATGTGCAGGTATAAACAATATAGGCAACTATATGTATTTCTGCAGCGCAAGAGTCGCATACAAGTACAATTTCGAATCATGTGTAAACATCGGCGGAAATGTATTCTACCTTAAAAAGATCAAATAATTAACGGGGGCTGTTTAAGCCCCCTTTTTCGTGGAAATATAAATTACTTTACAAAATAGACGATCTGTTATAAAATACTTAGATAGTGTTTGAATATACAGACCGTTTTTATTTTGAGCCCCCAATCGGGCGCTAAAAGGAAAGCAGAAAAATGAATAATTTAAGAGACAATACAGAATTTAACGGACGGAGGAGCGACAGGGCAAACTCCAGAAGAAGAAAGAATAAGAAATTAAAGATCACATTCTTTATCGTAGAGGGAATACTTCTTGTAGTGGTCGCAATTTGTGCGGTCATACTGAAACTGATCGGCGGCTTTACCGTATTCAAGCTCCCGGAAGACAAGATAAAGACCAATACTGAGGTGGCCGCAGAATCGGGGGATGCTTCAGATCCTTCAAAGGGCGATCCCATGATAGTCGATATTTCAAAAGTCCCGGATCAGACTTTAGAGTCATACCCGACTCCTTTTGCAGGGGATGAATACACCACCATAGTGGTATTCGGTCTTGACGGAAGAGGACTTGTAGAGTCACTTGATTTCGGCAGCAACTCCGATGTTATGATCCTTGTAAGCATCAATAACAACACCGGCGCCGTTAAGATGTCATCCGTTTACAGAGACACCATCATGAAGATATTCAAGGCGGATGATGTGGATAAGGAACAGACCGTCCAGTATGCAAGGGCAAATTATGCGATGACGCATTTCGGTGTTCTCTCATCGATAAATACGCTGAATCTTAATCTTGATCTTGATATAGATCATTTTGTTTCCTTCAACTGGGCTTCTGCGGTAGAGATAATAGATGCCCTCGGCGGCGTTGATATAGAGCTTAAAAAGGCTTACTGGGAGATCAATAACGAGGAATCGCCCACAGGAAAGGTCGTTTATTTAAACGGTCTTATAGATGAGATCGTAAAGTCGACAGGCGTTCCTTCGGAAGGCATCCCTCAGGAATACTTTGTAGACGGCACCATATGGCATGCAAACGGCGTTCAGGCCGTTGCATACATGAGACTTCGTTATACGGATTCCGATTTTAAGCGTACCTCAAGGCAGCGTGAGATCATAGAAAAGATAGTCGAAAAGGCAAAATCGGCAAGCCTTTCAACACTTCTCGATGTGCTCGATATCGCCAAGGAAAACATATCGCTTTCAATCGACCAGTCAGACCTTTTGGGCCTTCTCGGAAATATCACGAAGTATCACATCGAAGGCAGTGACGGTTACCCGACCACGCTTTATCCGGGCAGTGCGTACGAGGGAAGCCTCAAATGGATGGTAATACCTTTGAATGTCATTGAAAACGTCAGGGCGCTTCACAAGTTCCTCTATGATCAGACAGATTACAGCCCCAGCTACAATCTTCAGGTCATAAATGAAGAGATAAGGACGGTAGGACTGTTTGATGAGGACTGGAACCTGACGATCGAGGATCCGTATTTCCAGCCGGCCTATACAGAATAAAACAAAGGAATTGAAAACCAAATGAAACTCAGATCAAAAACCCTTGCAGTACTTTTGATATTAGGCCTTCTTACCGGCTGCGCATCCACATCCGATACGACAAATACCACTGCACCTATAGTAACGATCCCCTCAGACAGGACTATAGAAGTCATCGGAAGTGAGGAGACTGTCATTCCGATAACGCTCCCGCCTCTTACTACGCAGGAGGAGGCCACACTTGCCCCCGAAACGCTTCCCGAAGTTACAGGGCAGCCTACGGAGCCCGCAGCTCCCACCGACCCTGTTACTCCCGCAGAGACGCCCGCACCGCCTGCAGTAACGACTCTTCCGGCAGGGGGTACACATACTATAGTTATAGACCCCGGACACGGCGGTATAGACTGGGGAACATATCACAACGATTATGTTGAAAAAGACCTCTCGCTCAAGATAGGCCTTTATCTTCAGCAGATCCTCACCACACAGTACACCGGCATGAACGTTGTCATGACAAGAACTGAGGATATGCACTATTCGGATCACAACGTGGACGATCTTCAAAAGAGATGCGATATTGCCCGCGACTACGGCGCAGAGATGCTTGTAAGCCTTCATTTCAATGCTGACGGCGGTGAGCATGTTTCATACGGCGCGCAGGTATGGGCATCATGCCAGCCGGGGCTTCAGACGGCAAGCGATTCGCTTGGAGAGCTGGTGCTCTACAATTTAAGCCTTCTTGGCATAAGAAACAGGAAGGTCGGCCACAGGCTCAGCGAGACACAGTTTAACGCCGACGGAACTCCAAAGGATTATTACGCCATCAACAGGCACTGTGCCGAATACGGTATCTCAAGCATCATCGTAGAGCATCTGTTTATCGACAATGTAAACGAGCTTCAGTTCATTGATACAGAAGACAAGATATATGCCATTGCGCTTGCGGATGCAAAGGCTATAGCTACATACTTTAACCTTTCACATGTATAAGAAAAAGAGGTGGAATATGCAGAACAGAAAAAGAATGGCAATACTTGCCGCTGTAGCGCTTATGGCTTTTACGGGCTGTTCGTCATCTTCATCAAAAGAAGAGAGCAAAACCGAAAGCACCGAGGGTGAGACCGTGCAGACTGAAACAAAGACCGAGGCGCAGACCGAAAAGGAGACTGATGATATGGCAGAAACAACGGAAAGCACAAAGGAATATGAATACGATTTCAAGGGCATGACAGATCTCCGCACGGATATTCTTACGGACGATCAGGTAGAGCTTGCACTGCCTCTTGACAAATATGTAGATAAAAACGCTGTTGCGGATGTTATCCGCAAAGCAAAAGCGGGGGAGGATGTCACCATTGCCTGCATAGGCGGTTCCATAACCATGGGTACCATCTCAAGCGGCACATCCGATGATAAGATCATAAAAGAAGTCGGAAAAGAGAATTATGCAAATATCTTTTTTGACTGGTGGAAAAAGAATTTCCCGGACACAAAGTTTGAATTTATAAACGCGGGCATAGGCGCCACAGGGTCATATCTTGCCGTTCACAGAGTGGCAAATGATGTTCTTTCCAAAAAACCCGACCTTGTGCTGGTGGAATTTTCGGTAAATGATGCCGGTGTAAAGCATAATCAGACAACATATGAAAATCTTGTCAGAGAGATCAGGAGAAGTGAGGGCAGCCCCGCTGTAATGCTTCTTTTCATGAGCCAGACAAACGGCTCAAGTGCCATAACGACTCATCAGGAGATAGGTCTTTATTACAATCTTCCAATGATAAGCTACGGCAATATGATCATCAAGCTTATGGCAAACAAGGTATATGAAGCAGGAGAGCTTGCGGGGGATGAGGTACATCCCACAGCTCTCGGATACGCCATCACAGGCGAGCTTTTGTGGAAATATCTGAATGATATTTATGCACATCTTGACGAGATACCTGCATCAGACCCCTTCGATCAGGAAAAGGCTTATTTCACAAAGCCCAAATATGTTGACGGGACGATCCTTGACAGGCTTTCCATCACTCCGGATGAGATGGGAACATTTGAGGAAAGCAAGAAATTTGATCAGTTCCCCAACGACTGGACAAGCAGTGAGGGCGAGGGAGGCCTTAAATTTACCGCCACCTTCAGAAATCTCGGCGTTATGTACTACCGCATCACAAACGGCAAGGGCGCAAAATACGATGTCTATGTCGACGGCGAAAAAGTAGGAACGCTCAATTCCGACTTTAAAGGCGGATGGGGCAATTACGCAGAGTCAGAGGAAGTTTATTCATCTGACGAAGCAAAGGAGCACATGGTAGAGTTTAAGAAGTCTGCTGATTCGGCGGAAGAGGTATTCACTGTACTCGGACTTTTGGTAACACAGTAAAACACATTTGATTTACGCCCACGCATCACGCGTGGGCGTAAGAGCAAGAGGACTTACATATGAGAAAAAGATTTTTGACAGCTGTACTTGCGGCTGCGTTACTAGCAGGCTGCGCTTCAGGCAGCAGCGAGGAGAGCAAAGCACCCGCATCATCTCAGGAAGAGACAACACTTTCTTCTCAGCCTGCTGAAACTGCAGAGCCCGAGACGGAAGAAGCAATAACATCCGCAGACATAGAGCTTACGGATAAAAACGTAAAGACCATAGGCCGCACGCAGGTAAAGAACCACGTTATCTGGATGAACTTTTCCGGATCCGGCGTAGAATTCCAGGCCAAGGCAAAAAGCCTTGAGATCATGCTTTACGGTGACGCCACCGCAACAGGCGACGGCAGCGAAGAAGGAGAGCGCGTAAACAGAAACGGCAACCGTGCAAGGTATGCGATATATTTAGACGATGAGGAGATAGCTGACAGCATCCTTACGGCCGCCGTAAAGAAGCAGGTCCTTTGGGAAGGCGATGAAGAGCGCACCGCAAAGGTAAAGATCCTAAAGCTTTCGGAAGGCTCAAGCTCATCCATAGGCGTAAGATCCGTTACAATAACAAATGACAATGTTGACGCGGAAAATGACATAAGACCCACCGAGAATAAGGATATGCTCATCGAATTTGTCGGCGACTCCATCACCTGCGGATACGGAGTTGACGATGAGGTCGCTTCTCACAGCTTTACAACGTCCACAGAGGACGCCAGAAAGACATATGCATATCTTACCGCCCAAAGGCTTAATGCTGACTACAGCCTTGTCTCCATAAGCGGATACGGAATCATAAGCGGCTTTTCAAGCCACGGCGAGATCCATGACGACCAGCTGCTCAAAAAATATTACGACAAGGTCGGCTTTTCATATGCCAAGGCAGGTGGTTTTGCGGTAGAAAGCTGGGAATGGGATTTTAATAAGAGACAACCCGACGTCGTAGTCATAAACCTCGGAACCAACGATTACAGCTATACGCGTGAGGATGCCGAAAAGAGGCAGACATACCGGGAAGAATACGTTAAGTTCATAGAAATGATAAGAGAAAAGAATCCGAATGCCCACATCATCTGCACACTCGGACTTATGGGCGACGAGCTCTTTAATGAAGTCGAAGCGGCCGTAGACTCATACAAGGAAAAGACCGGCGATGAAAAAGTATACAGCTATCACATCGACCCCATAGACAGCACCACCGAAGGCTACGCCGCAGATTACCATCCCACAGCCGCATCTCACGAAAGATGCGCTAAAGGCCTTTCATGGTTCATCAATTACGTGACTTGCCTCGATGGTGTGGAAGTGGATCCCTCAAAACCCACCATAGCCCTCACATTTGATGACGGCCCCAACAGCTCCACCACAAAACAGATACTCGATATTTTGGAAGAAAACGGCGTTACAGCCTCATTCTTCCTCATAGGCGACAATATAGGCGCCGACAGCTCTAAAAGCGTTCTGAGGGCCCATGAGATGGGCTGTGAGATAAATAACCACTCAAAGACCCATTCTTACATGAACAAAATGACTGAAGACGAGATAATTTCCGAGATCGAGAGCGTAAACGAAGCCGTTTACGACATCATCGGA
>CADAQV010000048.1 GCA_902790095.1 uncultured Lachnospiraceae bacterium
CGCCTGCGCACCGCCGCTTTTCGTCGTGAAGATCGGTCGCTCACGACAGTCCAGCTTTGCAAATAGATCATAGAGACGCTGTCTTGAATTTACTATATGTGCCTGTTATTATCTTCTGTTCTCATAATCTTCTTTGATCTCTGCAAGGATATCCGCATCGTCAAATGCCTCTCCCATCATCGCAGCGCTCTCGCAAGCCCTTGCCTTGCTCATCATTTTGGACATGACCTTGAAATTGAGGGCGGTGCCGACAGCATCGCATTCGTAGCGCACCGCGCGGTTTGCGGCTACTCCGAACCTTCCCGCAACCTCGACTGCGTCTATGTTTGCGCCAAGGAAGATGAATTCCCAGTGGTTCTTTTCTTTCTTCTTTTCGACCATTTTTTTCACTTTGTCATAGGAATATTCCTTGCTGGCATTTTCCATTCCGTCTGTCGTTATGATGAAAAGTGTCTTTTCGGGTCTGTCCTCTTCCGGCAGTTCCTTATTAAGCTTTCCGATGCGGTGTATCGTGGACCCTACGGCATCAAGCAGCGCCGTGCAGCCCCTTACATAATATTCCTTGTCGGTGATGGGCTTAACATCCGTCAGATCCTTGCGGTCGTAAAGCACTTCCACCTTGTCATCGAAAAGAACCGTCGTTATGATCGCCTCTCCATCCTCTTTCTTCTGCTTTTCTATCATGGAATTGTATCCGCCTATGGTGTCCTTTTCAAGCCCCGACATAGAACCGCTCCTGTCAAGAATAAAAACTATCTCTGTCAATCCTTTACGCATAATGTTACCTCCTTTTTATTTGCCCTTTCGGGAATCATTTTTGTTTACAGCCACATTATAGCAGGGAGGCACAAAAAAAAGGTCGCCGCGCGGGAGACCTTTAAAAAACTTTTTTATTCTATTATGCACGGCAGGCCGTGCTCTTCGAGCTGGATATCGAGCTCTATCATGTCATATATCTTATTCTCGATGAAATAGGAAAAGATTATGTCCGTCTTATCGCATGGGGACAGCGCGTAACCTGCTCTTGCAAGAAGGTCCTTTGATTCGTCGAGATTCAGCTTTGCGCCGACACAAAGGCAAAGCGCCGTGATCTTCTGCGGGTGATAATCCGCATTGTTTTTTATCTTTGAAAAGGTCTTTTTATCCACTATGGCCCTTTTGTAGACCTCGGCGTTTTCCATGCCCTTTTCCTGAATAAGGTATAAAAGATACTGCGAGAAGGTGTCCGAAAGATGGCGGATCCTTTCATCAAGCTTGCTAACGTGTACGCCGCTCTCATCAAAAAATGTATCCGCGGCATCAAGCCTGTCCGCTTCCTCTAAGCATATCGCTTCATGGATGCAGGGCGCCTCGGCGGCGCATTCTTCGTCCCATGATTCCTCTGCTGCACGGGGCGCGGATTCCTTCCTTTTAGGTGTGCTTTTTTTGAAAAGCGATCCAAAGCCTCTCATGGACTTTGCCTCAGCCATAGGCTTAAGAATGGGCTGAGCATTGTTTGCAGCGCCGCAGTATGCGCTTGCCGCGCCAAGTCCCGGCGTCTTAAGCTTTCTGTCTATATAATCTTTTAGTCCCTTTAAGCGACCGGCAGAATCCTCGGTGTCGTTATTTTCGGGCACCACCAGATATACTTCCATATCGTTTGCGGCTAGGAAAGAGTTTATCTCATTTGCGGCTATGCGAAGTATCCGGGCAGCCTCAAGGTTCTCTTTTTCCTTTATCTCTAACGGGAAGGCCGCCGAAGACAGGCCAAGGCCTGCGGCCTCTTTAAGGTTTTCTTTGTAATAGGCGCGAAGCTCTTCCTCTTCATTTTCACCGTTTTGAAGGGGCACAAATCTGTCCGCCAAAAATGACGCCGTTATACCTTTATTATTCCCTCTGACTATTCTAAAGGCCATTCAGATCCTCCAATAATTCACTTATCTTTTCGGCATTTTCCGCGAAAACAACAGTTTCTGCCATATTTGCAAGGGCGCCAATTTCATCATTCGCTAAAGCCGTGGCATAGTCAAGCCCCGCGCGAGCCCCTAGGGTATAATCCTTTGCCATGACGTAATGCTCGTATGCGTGAACGATCTCCCAGTATTTTCCGTAGTACTTGTTATTGTCATCCGGAATATCATATAGATACAGCAGATCTCTCAAGCTGCCGTAAGACTTTTTGTAGTAGTCTCTGTCATAAAAAGTCGTATCTCCCGAAAGGTCCCTCACATCCCCTATTATCTTTCTCTCGCGAAGAAAATCGAATAAAAGGAAGAAAAAAATGAGGCTTATGAATAAAAGAATTATGACGCGGAACGTGAACCAGACGGGATTCGGAAATTTGTAATCGATCTTATTTTTCTGCTCCTGCATCTTTTATCTTCCTCTCCTTTAATTCTTTGCACATCTTTGTCAATTCGTCCGAATGCCACCAGTTTTCAGCATCAGAAAGCCATTCGACCTCTTCGTCCGTGCAGCCCATGGTTCCTTTCCAAAAGGCCAGGATATGCGGCCTGTACATTTCATACTGCTCTTTATTTTCTTCATATTCATCTTTGTACATCCCAATTCTGTGCGTATATATCTCAAGCGCCTTCATCATGGTCATCTGTACATAGGACGGATCCCAGTTTTTGGGGTCTGCAGGAATATATTTCATTCTGTATGTTATGAATTCCTTGTAGTCGTTTGCCATAAGCGCCGACTGAGCAAAGTATTCCGGCGTTCTACCAAAAAGGTCCTTGCGCGACATATACTCATACAGCTCCATATACTCTTTTTCCTCCAAGAGCCTTTCGGCCTTTGGATCTATTATCTTTCCGTCAACTCTTTTGGCCCACGGCGTATAGCCGGTATACAGCATTATGAGAACGGCGGTCGCCACGGTCAGCAGAATTATCAGCCTGTTTACAAGCTTACTTGCAACATAGGGTACAAATTTTTTTCTTGCGGCTCTCTGTTCTTCCTCTATCTTTTTTATCGTATCGGTGCGGCGCATGAGCCATATGCGCCCGACAAGATTTTCCGTTTCGCAGTGCGGACACCTTAGCTCCCTTAGCCTGTAGTTTGCACCGCAGTTTTTACATTCCATATTCTCTATCCCCTGTTTTTAAAACGCTCTGCTATCTCTTTTGCAAGCTTTGTGTAATCCGTTTTACTGTCCACATATATATTTATGGCATCTTCTATCTCTTCATCCGTCATACCCCATTCATATAACGCTTCATAGACCTTTCTTTCCATGGTCTCGACCGCTGTTTTTTCTCCGTATATGAATCCTTCATCGCGCATTTTGCGGCAGCATTTAAGGCAGCTTACGGTCTTGCACAAAACGGGCGACAGGCTTTCGGGCGACCGAAGGTGTTCCGATGAAGATGTTCTTGCAAGCTCAAGGCTTTCGATGGCATATTTGCTCTTATAAAAAATCTCGGATGTGTTTGCGTATTTGCCGAAGGATGCCCCGTAATAATCGCTGTCGTAAAAGTCTTTCTGGATCTGCTCGTAATCGCCCTTTTGGTAAAGCTCTTCGAGGTGAGCTATCATGGCTTCCTTTGCGTCATATTCATCTTCCGAATTCTTGCGGCCGAATAATACGGACATTACGACGGCAAGGACTATACCAAGCACTGCCAAAGCGATGATAAGAAAAAGCCTTCCGGTATTTTTCCTGACCAGTACCTTTGGCATTTTTTTCAAAGTTTCTTCATGCTCATCCTTTAGAGCCTGTATGCCGGCTTCTTCTATCTTCTCGGCCTTTTTTACATTTTCATAGCCGCAGTGGACGCAGATAAGACCATCCGCCCCCATTACCGCGCCGCATTTGGGGCATCTATCCCCTTCAAATTCATTCGTTTTCTGTTTCACCTTGCAACAAACTCTCCCTTACAGACTGACTCTTTACATTCTTTCCGATGATCTCGTCTATGCTGCTTACTGTCACAAAGCAGTTGAAATCCGACACGATATCTCTAAGCTGTCTTAGCTCGTACTGTGTCACAACAACATAAAGTGCCTTATTTTCCCCGCCTATATAGCCGGCGGTTTCCCATTCGGTACAGGTTCTTCCAAGCTCCTGATATATCCTTTCCTTAATGAGTTTCACGTCATCATGCGTAAAGATAAGACAGCCCCTTTGGGCGTCGAAGCCCTCTTCGACCCTGGTCATGACAACGCTCACTATGACGTATGTAAGGATGGAATACAGTCCCTTGTCCCAGTGGTAGAGAAAACCGACCACGATATATAAAACGATATTGAAAAACAGCACCTGTTTTGCGACCGACAGATGAAATTTTCTGCTGAGGACCGATGCCAGGATCTCTGTTCCGTCAAGGCATCCTCCGTATCTTAAAACCAGGCCGACGCCTATTCCGAGGATCAAGCCTCCAAAGGTCACCGCCAGAAGGTGATCGTCCGTAACGGGATGATGTTCTTCAAAAAAGGCCACTGCAGCGGAGAATACCGTCATGGCATACACGGACCTTATGACATAGAGCTTGCCCTTCTTTTTCCATGCAAGCAGCAGAAAAGGCATGTTGAAGAGCCATGTCATGATACTGAGCTTTGCCTTTGAAAAACTCGATACGATCATGGATACGCCGACTATGCCGCCGTCGAATATATCATTTGGTGCGAGAAGATCCTCGATGGAGAAGGCGGCGATGACTGCGCCCACGGCTATCATGAGGAAGTTGATGAATTCTTTTCTGATTTTCATTTTACAACCCTAACATATATTTATTCTCTTGCATAAACCTTATAGCCCTGGGGTCGTCGCTTTCAAGGAATATCTTTTTAACGACCGTGCGGTTTAATTCCATAAGGTCTCTGAGACCGATGACGGTGTATTCGGCAGTGCCAAGACGAAACATTGCCGAAATGATGTTTTTTGCAAGCCCCAGCTGTTTTTCATCAAGGTCTTCCGCAGATATGACGCCTTTTAAAAACGAGGCTTTTTCAACAAGAGCGTTTGTAAGAACGGCTACTTCGGAAGGGTCGCCGGGAGGGCTACTCTTTCCCGCAAGGAATTCATCGGCATACACAAGGCTCCTGTCGTCTTTTATGAATTTGACAAACTGCGCCGTCTCGACGGGGCCGATATTTCCCGATATTTTGTTTACGACTGTCGGGTTTGAAAGATCCTGATCCATTTTCAGTATGTCGCTTACGCGTTCCCACGAACGGGGCGTTGCAAATATCATGCTGTCGGGGTCTGCGCTTTGCGTATGGAGAGCCTGGGGCTTAAAGCTGAGATATCGTAAAACAAAGGGATGTATTCCAAACGGCAGGGCAAAATCCGTCTTCCAGACGGAAAAGTCCACGTCTATGTAATGGATCTCGAAACGGTCCGCTAAGGGGCCCGCAAGGCGGATATATACGCCGTCGTCATCCTCGCGGTTTCCGAGACCTATGACATATGTACCGTCAGGCAGATGATACTGCCCGACCCTTCTGTCGAGTATCAGCTGGTATGCGGCGACCTGTACTCTTTTGGGGCAGGATGTGATCTCGTCCAAAAGAAGGATGGTCTTTTCGCCGTCCCTTGCCTCATCGGGAAGCACTTCGGGCGAAAGCCATCTTGTCTTTGTATGGTCTTCGTTTGGATAGATGAGGCCGCCTATCTCGACCTCGGACATCTGCGCAAGGCGAAGATCTATCACCTTATATCCATACTTGTCGCCTATCTGCTTTATTATCTGGGACTTTCCGACGCCCGGGGCGCCAAGTCCCAATATGGCATGCTTTATGCCATGCTTTATGTTGAATTCAACGCATTCCCTGAAATCTCTTAAGTTCATTTTTCTTTATCAGGCACACCTTAAAGACATGCCAGCCTCCCTATATTATTTTTGGCGTCTATTTCGCGTCCTTTTTCGCTTATGACCAGAATGGTCTTTTTTCTTAAATTTCTGATGGGCAATTTTAGCTCCCCGAAATATCCGTCGGTCAGTATTATCATTACCTCGGGCTTTATCTTGTTTTCGGAAAGATAGCTGTATATGCAGTTTATGTCGGTTCCGCCGGTATGTGTCGGCTTGCACTTAAGTATTTCTTCCTTATCGGAAACGTTTTTATATATGTCTTTGACCTTGGTATCCCAGAACGCTATGTTGAAATGGCATTTGAACTCCTTTGCGATGCGATAGAGCTGCGTCATGAATTTTTCAAGCTCGTCTTTTCTGATGGAGCCGGAACAATCCACAAATGCCCAGATATCCTGCAGTTCATCATCTATTTTTCCGTAGCCCGGAACGATGAGTCCCATATGGATGTACTTTCTCTCGGGCGTAAAATATGATGATTCTTCATCCACCCTTTCGGTCAAAAACTCAGCGAGCAGCTTGTTCCACGGCAGTCTCCTGGCCGTCTCTTTAAGATTAAGTATATCGGAAGGCACATCCATGCAGCCCGATGTGCCGCGTCTTTTTATGACATCATTTACCATCTCCCTTATGGCAGCCGTTACGATCGCTGCCTCTTCTTCGGTCATGTTGTCGCTTTCTATGATATCATCCCTAAAGACGACAGGCTTTCCTTCAAAAGCTACCCTGTTGCCGGTATTTCCTTTGTTTTCCTTTAAAAGACGGGCATAATATTCTTCCGCGGATGTTCCGTTATATCTGTACGGCAGAAAACATCCCACCGACGGTCTTTCTATCTTTGCGGCCGATCTGAGTTTCCAGATCATATTGTCAATTATGCCGTTTACAACAAAGTCGCACGCCACGTTCCACAGCCTGTGGTCCCTTTCGCCTGCTCTTTTCCAGTGCATCAAAAGAATATGCAATACCTCATGCAGTATTACATAGTTTCTCTGCCCCTCTTTGAGCTGTGTAAAAAAGAAGGGGCTGTAGCGTATGCATGTTCCGTCCGTTTGGGCGGTCCTTACGGAAGTATCCTCAATTATCGACACCTTCATAAGGATATCCCCGTAAAAAGGGCTGTGTTTCATCATATCTATCTTAAAGCGCCCCAGCCCCTGTCTGATCTTTTCGGAATCGGGAGCAGGGCTCATATACTGCGCTGTCTTGGCCGCGGAATTGTTGACAGTGCCAAGCGCCGAATCCACAGCGTTACTGAGCGCATCATTTAATTGATTTAAAAATGAGTCGAGAAATCCCATATCGATCCTTTTCGTTAATCTGTCACATGATCATGCCGAGGAGCTTGTATTTTGCAAGCACCTCCTGCGCCATACGGTCGCTTATTACATTTCCTTCTTTGTCATATATTTCACCCGTATAGTCCTCTATATCATAGGCGTTATCCTCTTCCGCGGGAAGCAGATAGCATTTCCTGAAGATATAATACACCTGCCCGGAATAGACTACCTTGACAAGCGCCGGAAAAAAAACACGGGTAAGATGAATATGAAACACCACGTTCACTATGGTATCTTCGATCAAAATACCCTTGGCTTCATCCTCGGAAATATTTTCCTTTGCGAGTTCCCTTCTGCTTAGATGCCTGTACTTTTTTTCAACATCCGATTCACCGAATTCGACAAGCAGCACACACATCTTTTTTACGGACCGCATTCCGGCCAGTCTCTTATCATTTAAAAGCTCGACGGCCGGATCGGTATATACATTGTTTTTTTCTTTTATCAGTTCCTTTACGAGCTGTCTTCTGAAGGTGTCGGCGCTGTAGACAAGAGATGTATTTATCACATTTCTCTTCCCTGCAAAGGGCAGCTGATACGGAAAGGCGCCGTCACTGTCATAATAGAGGCCGCACATTCTGATGT
This sequence comes from uncultured Lachnospiraceae bacterium, assembly GCA_902790095.1. GTDB lineage: Bacteria > Bacillota > Clostridia > Lachnospirales > Lachnospiraceae > UBA4292. The sequence goes on from CADAQV010000048.1 coordinate 7,727, forward strand.
CCACAAGATTAGGGGGCATTATTGTTATATTATTGCTGCTGAAAGCCCGGTAGACCGGTCTTAATACACTTGATGAATTTGCGGCATGGGTAAGAACGAATCTTCCTCCCTCTGCCTGAATACATTTTTCCTTAAGCGCTTTAAGGTCATCACGGTGAATCTTTCTTTTATACTCTATATAACATACACGGCGTGTCTCATCTTTTTTATTGATACAAAAGCCTTCGATCTTTTCCAAGGTGGAGGGCAAGGTAATTTTTTTTAGCCTTGTGGCCGGCGCAAAAGCGCCTTCGCCTATCGATTTTATACCTTCACTGATATTAAGAGTTTCAAGCTCTTCGCCCGCATAGACTCCGTTTCCTATACGCTGTATATAGGCCTGTTCCACTTTATAGGGGATGGTCATCTCCTTCCCCCTTGCTCCAAGAGATACTAAGGTCCCGTTAAGGACCGAATATTCGTCACTTATAAAACTGTTCATATTATTCCCTGCATCTTCTCTGGCCCTTTAGGGCCAGAGGGCCCCCGCCGGCCTTGAGGCGGTTCAAAGAAAATCCGAAGGATTTTCTACATTGCCGGCAACTGTTTTGATCGCTAACATCTCATCTGGTTCATACGGTCTATTCTTTCCCTGCCTTCTCTTATCGCTGCGGCTATCTCGTCTTCGGAAAGCCCGTGCCCATTCGTCTATCATTCCGTCAAGCCACTGCGCGATCTCTGCCGAAGCACCGTTTCTGACCATTATATCCCTAAGCTCTTTTAAAGACTTTTCAGTGTTATACCCTGACCCGTTTTTTACTATATGTTCCACAAAACGAATGAGTTCTTCTTTTTCGTTCATACGATCTCCCTCTTAAGATCCGCTACTATTCCTGCCTTTTCTCCGTAGCCTGTTCGCAGTACTCCGTCAGGTCCGAGCACAAATCCTCTTACAAAGTCCGGGCCGCCGTATCCTGTCTCGCGGCCGTAAAACTCCACCATCCGACCGGATGAGGATGCATATATCCCGTCCCTGCAGTTGCAATATTCAAAATCTTCAAAGCGGTCCGTGTACAGGATAGCTTCGTCCACAACAAATATATCCTTATACGAGACCCTGTTTTTTGCAGCATAATCATTTACCGGCATCGCAGTTATGAACCCTGCTTTTTTTATCCCGATATCTCCCGCCCACTCGAGATAGTTTTTCATCTCTTTGCTGCTTCCTATCCCATCTGCAAGCAAAAGGCAGTTTAAGACAAATATCCGCGGGTCGTAAACGCTTTCTACCGCTTCTTTTATTGCTTCAGAGCCGGGAACATCTATCCCAAAATAACTACTGTTTCTTTTGTCGTCATAGTGATGCCTGCTTATATGGACGGTGTCAACATATTTAAGCCTTTTTATTTTATGGATATCCTTAAGCCCGATGCCGTTTGTGTTGATACTTATTTCAGTCCATACGCCAAGGATGTCAAATATCATCTCTATCGTTTCGTTTAACAGACCGATATCCGTAAAAGGCTCTCCGCCGGTTATGGAAATGCCTCTTACCGCATTCAGCCTCTTCATTTCATTAAGAACTGTTTCAAGATACTTAAGATTCAAAAATTCCTTTATGCCCTTGCCGCACGCGGCAGAGCAGAATCTGCAGGAAGCGCCGCAGTAGGATGTGAGCTTTAACGAAAGCTGCATCTTTAACGGCCTGTCCTTTTGCATATACGGGCAGCCGTTATGGGAACATTTATAGTTTTTTACACAAAGCTCCTTGCCGAATATGGTAAAAGCCGTCGTCTTTTCTATCATGTCTGCAGCCCCCCTGTCTACCGCCTGAACAGCTAAAAAGGCTCTTCAGGCGGTAATGGCATGAAAGAATTTGTTTTTCCACAGTCTCATCATTTTTTTGCCCCGCCGGCGCAGAAAGGAGATTCGTGCAGCTTGCCGTGAACGAAGTAGTTGTAGGAGCGGCAGCCGCCGCCGCAGAACTGACCGAGCTCGCACTCGGCGCATTTGCCGGTGAGCATTGCAGGGGTGAATTTTCGGTTGTAGGAGAATCTTTCGGGGTCTTCCCAGATCTCCTTAAGGCTTTCTGTGCGGAGATTGCCTTCGGTAAATGCGGGGTCATACATGGATTCACAGCCGCGCACATTGCCGACGCTGTCTATGCCTATGGATGTGATGCCGGCGGAGCAGCCGCGAAAGAATGCGCTTCCGCTTAAATTACCGCGGATGGAGCCTTCGGCCTCGGTAAAGTATCCTATGTTGTCGGCAACGCCCATGGCAAAGGGTGCTTCATACATGTGGGAAGTAACAAAGTTTATGACCTCCTGCATGTCGAACCGATAGTCGATGCCGCCTGTTGCCGCATTGCCCATGGGAGAACATGCCTGAAGCTGCCATGCGTAGATGCTGTACTTTCTTAAAAACTTAAACATCTCTTCAAGATATTTTACATTCTCGCCGTTAAGCGTGCTTATGACGGATACGGGTATGCCTGATGAGAGAAGCGTCTCCATGGCCAAAGCTGCACGGTCGAAGCTTCCTTCCTGCCTGTATTTGTCGTGCACGGCTTTGGGGCCGTCTATGGATATGGATATCGATTCTATCCTTACATCTTTAAGATCTTTTATCTGTTCTTCTCTGAACAAAAATCCGTTTGTTATGATATTTACCCTTATCCCGTTATCCGTAAGCCTTTTTACTATCTGCTTCCAGTCGCGGCGCATGAATACTTCGCCGCCTATCATGGACACGCGTCTGCAGCCAAGTTCCTTTAACTGATCGGCAACGTCAAGGCATTCTGCGGTGGTCAGTTCGTTTTCCCTTGCTCTTCCGCCCGCTGAACCGCAGTACTTACACGAAAAACAGCATGCAAGGGTGATCTCCCACACGCACATTTTAAGATCGTATTTCATGCATCAGTCCTCTTTTTCTTCCTTTGTTTCTTTCTCTTCATCTGTTGCGGGGACGCTTCTAAGGTCCGCTCCGCATTCACTGCAGAAAAACGCCGTATGGACTGCCTTATTGCCGCAGCAGGGGCAGGTCTTATATGTTTTCAGATCGCCTACTTTTTCGGGCTCTGTAGTAGCCTGCGCCATAGAAGGCATCATCCCGCCGATTCCCCACATACCGCCGGACGGATTTTGGGCGGGCCCTGCATAGGCCATCAAAAACTGATTCGGATCGTTTATCACGGGGCCGGCATAAGCCGCCATCATTTTAGGGTCATACATAGGACCGTCCGGAGCCGGACCCGCGTAGACAGGCTTCATGACCGGCATCTGATCCGGAGACGGTTCTTCTTGCGGTTCGTCATCCATGGGCGGGCCGGCGTAGACATCCTCCATCTCCGATGCCCTTTTCCTCTTCTCCATCATTTCCGGGCCGGCATAGACGCATTTAGTATTGTTCCTGTCCATAAAACCGGGGCCGGCATAAACTTTGCCCATTGGTTTTTTCTTCTTTTCAAAATAGTCGGGTCCTGCGTATACACCGCTTGTAGTATTGTCATCTCCGTTTACACGCCCCGGATACTTGTTCTTGAATATCCCCTTAAAAAAATTTTTCATAACTGCCCCCTTTCCCGGCCAAAGGCCATATCATTTTACATTGTCTGCGATTCCAAGAGAAATATATTTATTGACCACGGCATGAAAATCCGTGCCTTCTTCGGCATCCTCGTTGTAGAT
>CADAQV010000049.1 GCA_902790095.1 uncultured Lachnospiraceae bacterium
GAGTTTGAATCTGACGCGAGTTGCGGGCGAAGAAGTAAAGATAGCATCCGATTCCTTTACGGATGAGGGCAAACTTAAAGACAAGGTCATGGCAGTCTACAAAGAAGGCATAAAGATAGAGCTTGTTGACGATAAGGCTGTTAAATCCGCATATGACATGGCTAAAAAAGTACTTGATGATCTGAAATATGATTATTCTGAGAAGATAAATTAAGGAACATAAAGGATAAACATGAGAATAAAAAAATATCTTGCCGTAATGGCGGCAGGGGCAATAGCACTTAGCGGATGCTCCGGAAGTTCAAGTGAAAAAGAAACTGCGACCGCAGCAAAGACCGAGACTGCGGCAGAGTCCAAAGAGGCAGAAAGCACCGCCCCGGAAACGACCGCTGTAGAAACGACCTCGGAAGCCGAGCCGGAAGATAAAGGCGGCTTTAAGGTGGAAGGAACAAAGCTTCTTGACGCCAACGGGAATGAATTTGTCATGCGAGGCATAAACGAGGCTCACAGCTGGTACAAGGATCAGGACGGAGTTTCTTTAAAGGCCATATCCGAAGCGGGCTGTAACTGCGTGCGCATAGTGTGCGGAAGCGGACAGAAATATTCCGCCGATGCGGTATATACGCTTAAGACTCTTATAAACGTATGCAAAAATCTTAACATGGTAGCCATTCTCGAGGCACATGACGGAACGGGCGATAATTCCATAGAGATGCTTGAAGATATCGCAGATTACTGGATAAGCGTAAAGGATGCATATGTCGGTCAGGAAGAATATGTTATCTTAAACATTGCAAACGAATGGTACGGCAACTGGTCGGGCATAGGCACATGGGCCGAAGGGTACGAGACGGTCATTCCAAAGCTCCGTGAGGCCGGAATAGAGAATACCATTATGGTGGATGCTGCCGGCTGGGGGCAGTATGCGGACAGCATCGCCGAATACGGACAGGAAGTCTTTGATTCTGATCCGCTAAAGAATACCATGTTTTCGGTACACATGTACGGGTCTGCGGGAAAGAACGAAAAAACTATCCGAAAGGCTATCGAAGGCGCGACGGACGAAGGCCTTTGCATATGCGTCGGCGAATTCGGATACAGGCATTCGGACGGAGATGTCGACGAAGCCTATATCATGCAGTACTGCACCGAAAATGACATAGGATATCTTGGCTGGAGCTGGAAGGGCAACGGCGGGGGCGTTGAATATCTGGACATTTCAAACGACTGGGAAGGAAAAAATCTTTCGCCTGACTGGGGAGAAGTTCTTATAAACGGAGAGTACGGCATCAAGAACACATCAAAGATCTGCAGTATTTTTGAATGATCGGAAGGGGGGTAAGCGATGAAGCTGCCCGATCGATTTAAGCCTAATGGCGCAAAGGACATACTTAATATAGCATTGGTTACGTCAATTGTTGCGATCGCAATACTTATGTTCATACTTGGCAACAGTATGGACACCGAGACCAATTATCTTGACGGCACGGGTAAGATGGTATTTAACGACCCGTGGATGATCACCATGGAAGGCGAGACGAGCGAGGCTAAGTTTCCACTGAAGTTTAAAAAGAGCGACCGGATAGCGATCCTGACAAACACTCTTCCAAAGGTCATGGACAATACCATGCTGGTGTTCTATGATCAGGCTCAGTGGATAAGGGTCGATATAGACGGGGTGATGGTATATGAGACGACCACCGCAAGAATAAACGGCATGGACACGACTCTGGGCACATATTATATCAGTGTGCCGATGTACAGTTCGTATGCCGGAAAAGAGATAAAGGTATATCTTACAAGATTTGAGTCCGGAAAGACGATGTACTTAAATGATATACTCATAACCACGTATTCCAGCCTGGTCGATGAAGTAATAAAAGAAAATACAGTCAATCTTTTATTTTTCGTGATCGTTCTTTGGGCAATGGTCTTCTGTATAGTGGTCAGGATCCATGCCGCCGCAAAGAGGTGGATAACCGATAAGAAGATCGCAAGACTGTTTACAAAAATTGCGGGTGTATATTTGTGCACTGCCGTATGGATGATCGCGGACAGCGGTGTGCTTGGACTGATGTCGGGCAATCAGGTGCTTGGCGGAATGCTTATATATTTTTCGCTGGCGCTTTTGCCGCTTTTGATCATAGACCTTATAAGCGACATGTTGGGCGATGGATATGCATATCTGAAATACATGTGCTATGTGTTTGCTGCCAACATAATAATTCAGGCATTGCTTTTTGCGACCGGAGTTTTGGACCTTTATCAGATGCTTCCTGCAACGCATATACTGATACTTGTCACGGTCTTTTTGGGAGCTGCCGGCATATTGAAGGATAAAAAGAAAGAAGAGATACTTTCAAACAAGATAGTCATAATAAGCGGTATTATCGTGACGGTGGCGGTGATAGGATCACTTGCGGCATATATGTTCAAACTGCCGATAGGTTACAGGACGATCGCTTTTGTGGGGCTTGCCATTTTTGAGATGCTGCTCATGCAGCACGCATATATATCGCTCAAGGCTCTTTATGCACAGCACAGCGCCACGCTTGAGGAAGATAAGCTGAATCATACGGACGGCCTTACCGGTTTTTATAACAGAAAGGCATTTGAAGAAGAGCTTGAAAAATATGATGATCTGGACACAAAAAATGACAGCCTTCTTGTATTGTGGAACCTGAAGGGCCTTCGTGATGCCAACGAGACCGGCGGCCGCAACAAGGGTGATGAACTCATTGTAAATGCCGCCGCGGCAGTGACCGGTATATTTGGAGACAAAGGCAGATATTACAGACTCAGCGGTGATGAGTTTGCGATAATTATCCACGACTGGAACGAAAACTATGCCGCGTATCACAGAAAGCTCGGCGCCCTGGCGGAAGAAAAAGACATACATATAGCGGCGGGGGCCGGCCATCTTTTGGATGACAGGAACAATAAACGGCCTTCCTACGAATGGAAGCATGAGGCCGAAACAAATGTGTACGCTGACAAGAGTGAAAAGAAATTCGGAAGCGAAAGAGACATAAAGGGAAATTATAAGAGCGTTCTTGAAGATATGCTTGCAAATGTCGAGGGCAGATCTGAAGGCATGTGCGGTCATTCAGACACTGTAAAGCAGATCACCATGCTTCTTGCATCCCATATCGATATCGGAGATGAAAATAAGGAAGCCCTGTATGACGCTGCAAAGTTCCATGATATCGGGATGATATGCGTGCCGCAGGAGATACTTGAAAAAAACGGACATTTAAACAATGATGAGTATGAAGAGGTAAAGAAGCATTCTGTCATAGGTGACGGCATATTTGCGCACGCTGCGGGAATGCAGAGAACGGCAGTGCTGATCCGAAGCCATCATGAAAGATTTGACGGAAGGGGATATCCCGACGGTCTTAAAGAGAATGAGATCCCCATAGGGGCAAGACTTATTGCCGTGGCCGATGCCATAGATGCCATTACATCGGAAAGACCCTACAGAAAGGCATATTCGCTGAGTTACTGCTTTGATGAACTCTACCGCTGCTCAGGCACGATGTTCGACCCCGCGGTCGTTGAGACGGCATCAACAGTCAGAGGACAGATAGAAGAGATCCTTGACAGCAGGGATAAAAAAAGAAAGGTTTTGGCTTAGAGCCAAAACCTTTTGCTTTTATTTGATGAAGAAAGCTTTCTTGCCGGATGCTTTCAGCATGCGGTCATACTGAACATACATATACTGCACGCTGTTTTCAAGCAGATAATAGTGCTTTACATAAGGCACAAGGAGCACCATGATCAAAAGGAAAAGGACCATGACGGGCCAGGAGAATTCCGAAGACAACAGGAATATTCCAAGTACCATTATTGCCATCAGCGCAAAAAGGACCGTAACGATAAGATGTATGAAGCGCTCATGCATAAAAAACTTTATCTGCACAAGGTGGCGTGCGGTTTCTGCATCCCAGTCGGTATCGGGATCGTTCGATTCGATAAGAGAATCGATATATGCCATGTATTTTTTGACGCGTTCTGTCATAATTACCTACAAAACCTCCTTTTTTACGGCTTTTTTCTAACATGATTCTAAACTCAAATGGGCAAAAAAGCAATTGCAAATATGAAAAAAAGCGTCTATAATACGAAGGTGTATCGTAAAAGAAAAGAGAGGACATATAAATGAAAGGTTTGAAAAAGAAGCTGTTTATGACATGCACTGCTGCGATGATGCTTTTTGGCATACATGCAGGAGCGTTTGCAGAGTCTTTTCAGCAGGGAGACAATACAGGTATAGTAGTTCAGCCGTTCGTCCAAAACGGTGACACCGAAGAAAATAAATGGGGCTGGATGGATTATTTCCCGGATCCCGAACTGGGTATCAATTATTATCTTGGCGTTCCGGGACATTATGTGATCGACATTCCGGCGGGCACTTTTGACGATGCGAGAGATCCCATAAAGAATATCGGTGTTATGATCTATTACGGCGATGCTCCTAAGGGAGGTAAAGTTAATCTGCTTATGTCGATCGAAAATCTGACATATAAATTTGACGGCTACGATCCCATTGTGATCCCGAGCTTTACGACAGAGGCGTTCAGCCAGGTCGACAATAAGGGAGGACGCCAGTATTTTGAAGCTTTCTTCCCGGAAGGTGTTGCCGGTGAGATGATGAGGCATGTCACATCGATAGAGTTTGATGCGGCGATCTTCAGTCTGAGCGTTTTTGACGCTGACGGAAACGAACTCGATCTTCATGTAGACGAGACAGAGACTGAACCCGAAACAGAGCCCGAGACGGAAGAAGCAACCACAGCTGCTACCGAAACAAAGCCTGAAAAGGAGACAAAGCCCGAAAAGGAAACAAAGCCCGAAAAGGTTACGGAAGCAATAGAAGAGACAGAGGCTCCCACCGAAGCGATAGAAGAGACCACTGCAGCTGAAGAAGAGACCAAGGCTGCAAGCGAAGAGAAGGAAGAAGACAAGAAAGACGGAAGCATGGTAAAGCTTATAGTTACGCTTATTTTCGTCGTTCTTCTTTTGGGAGCGCTGGTATTTGTTGCAGTAACATATATGAAGAAAAAATAATACATAATAAAAACTGCGGCTCATGGCCGCAGTTTTTATTATAAGACCGGGTACGGAGCCTCAGTCTCATCCAATAAAAAAACGCATCCCGCTTTGTGACTACCCAACAGGCGTTACCAAAACAGCCGACTCGGTCCAAGCAACCTCACGGCACCCGGAGAGCACTGCTTAGTGCTGCTTTGTTCCCAACCTGACACGGTTCACAGGTCTCCGTCGCGTAAGACTTAAACGTCAACATCACTTATTTTGGGCAGCCCCACCAGATAAAGCCCCGAGGCGGGATATCACTCCTGCTATAGCGGATTGCAGGTACAGGGTGCCGCTACCTCCCCAGCTGCGCCATTACACTATAAAGGATAAAAAAACTTTTGTCAACCGCCTTTTTTGGGTGGCATTTTTGATGGATATAGTGTATACTTTAACTTGATTTATTATGTGATGCGGCAGAGCCTGTATTGCAGATATCAAACCATAATGTATAGGAACAAGGAGGTATTTTTATGCTTAGAGTCGGAATGCTGACCAGCGGAGGCGATTGCCAAAGCCTTAATGCGACTATGAGGGGAGTTGCAAAGACACTTTACAATTCGGGAAAAGATGTTGAGATAATCGGCTTTATCGAGGGCTACAAAGGCCTTATGTATAACAATTACAAGGTCATGAAACCGGGTGATTTTTCGGGTATACTCACAGAAGGAGGCACCATCCTCGGAACATCAAGACAGCCCTTTAAGCTTATGAGAGTCCCGGATGCCGAAGGGCGCGACAAAGTTGAAGAGATGAAAAAGACCTATGCAAGGTTAAAGCTCGACTGCCTTGTTGTACTTGGCGGAAACGGAAGCCAGAAGACTTCAAACCTCTTGTCTGAGGAAGGCCTTAACGTTGTAGGCTTACCCAAGACCATAGACAACGACCTTTGGGGAACGGATATGACCTTCGGTTTTCAGAGTGCCGTCAATATCGCGACAAACGCCATCGACTGCATCCACACAACGGCAGCATCCCACGGAAGAGTATTCATTGTCGAAGTCATGGGACACAAGGTCGGCTGGCTGACATTGCATGCGGGCATTGCGGGCGGCGCAGATATAATCCTTCTTCCCGAGATTCCTTATGACATAGAAAAAGTCGTTAAGGCACTCGAAAAGAGAAACAAGGAAGGCAAGCGTTTTTCGATAATTGCCGTTGCCGAAGGCGCAATAAGCAAGGAGGATTCGGAGCTCACCAAAAAAGAATTAAAGAAGAAGAACCTCAACAGGGTATATCCTTCGGTTTCATATGAGATAGGAGCGCAGATCCAGGAAATGACGGGGCAGGAAGTAAGAGTAACGGTGCCCGGCCATATGCAAAGAGGCGGAGAGCCCTGCGCGTATGACAGAGTTCTGTCGACTCGCCTTGGCGCTGCTGCGGCAAATCTGATCTTAAAGAAACAGTTCGGATATATGGTGGGCCTCAGGGATCAGGATATAGTTCCGGTTCCGCTTTCGGAGGTCGCAGGAAAGCTCAAATCCGTAGATCCGGAATCAAGCATAATAAAAGAAGCAAAGTCGCTCGGAATCTGTTTCGGAGATTGATAAAGACAGTGGCGGCGCAGGCTTTGCGGGAGTATACATGTCATATACAGCATTGTACCGTAAATGGAGGCCGCAAAGGTTCTCTGAGGTGGTGGGGCAGACCAATATAGTTCAGGCCCTTACAAATCAATTAAAAAGCGGCCGGGTCGGACACGCATATCTTTTCTGCGGTACCAGAGGTACGGGAAAGACGACCATCGCAAAGATAATGGGCAGGGCGGTCAACTGCGAAAATCCGGTAAACGGAGAACCCTGCAACGAATGCGAGACCTGCAAGGCCATACTTGCCGGTGCTTCGGTAAATGTGGTCGAGATAGATGCCGCGTCAAATAACGGTGTCGATGACATCAGACAGATCCGTGAGGAGGTGCGCTATGCCCCTCCTCAGGGTCATTACAGGGTATATATCATAGACGAGGTGCATTCGCTTTCACAGAATGCATACAATGCACTTTTAAAAACGCTTGAGGAACCGCCTTCATATGTCATCTTTATTCTGGCGACCACGGAGGCACACAAGATACCTGTCACCGTCCTTTCAAGGTGTCAAAGGTATGATTTCAAACGCATAGATACCGATTATATTTTCGGGCATCTTGTCTCTCTTACATCCAAAGAGGGAATAGATGCGGAGGAAAAAGCGCTTAGATATATAGCGCGCATGGCTGACGGCGGAATGAGAGATGCCTTAAGCCTTTTGGAACAATGCATCTCCTGCTATTACGGGGAACAGATCACTTATGAAAAAGTGCTTTCGGTCCTTGGTGCGGTCGATATCACGGTCTTTTCTGAGCTTACAAAGGCCATGATCGACATAGATGCCGGAAAGGCGATAGGCGTTGTAGGACAGATGGCATCATCAGGGCGCGATCTTTCCGTGGGAACGGCGGACTATGTATGGTTCCTCAGAAATATCATGCTGACGCAGACCTCGGACGTAACGGAAGAGGAACTCGGAGTTTCGGCGGAAGACCTTAGAAAGATCCGGGAGCTGGCAGACGATATGTCGCTTGAAAACACGCTCAGGTGGATAAGAGTGTTTTCCGAGCTTCAGTCGCAGCTTAAAAATTCTTCTTCAAAAAGAGTTCTGCTTGAGGCGGCGGTCATACGGGCAATGAGACCGGACGAAGACAGCGACCTGCAGTCTGTGATGATGAGGCTTGACAGGGTCGAAAGACGACTTGCCGGAGCGCCCGAAGGCGCGATAGCTGTAATGACCGAAAGTGAAATACAAAAAACTTCAGCGCCCGGGGCAGAGACAAAAGAGGAAACGGTCGAACTTCCGGAAGAAGAATTCGATGAACTTGCGCTTCTTCTTGACAAGTGGCCGGATATCGTGGCCTCATGCAGGCAGGGAATAGGTGTCTACGTGACAGATTCCGATGTCGACAGAGAAAACGGCAGGATGATGATAAACCTAAGGTCTGATTTTGCGGTCAGCATGATGAAGCTTGACAATCACAGAAAAGTCCTTTCGGAGATCATCAAAAAGAAGACCGGACATGACTATGATATAGATTTCAGGCTGAAGAACGACAAGAAGGTAGTTCATTACAAAAAAGGTGCAAATACAGCAGCTAAAAAACCCAACTGGTCCGATCCGATAGATTCGGAATGAATCTTAAGGCACAGGCCGGGTAATAATACATAAACGGAGGAATGAATTTGATGAAGCAGGCACAGCGCATGCAGAAGCAGATGGAGGAGCAGCAGAAGGAATTTGAAGAAAAGCTCTTTGCTGCAAGCGCAGGAGGCGGCGCAGTGGAGGTTGTCATTTCGGGAAAGAAGGAAGTCAAGAGCGTTACGATCTCTCCCGATGTCGTAGACCCGGATGATATCGAAATGCTCCAGGATCTTATTGTGGCAGCATTTAATGAAGCGCTCAAAAAGATGGAAGAAGAAAATGCCGGCAATATGAACAAGCTTGCCGGAGGTCTTGGAAGCATGGGCATCGGAGGACTCTTTTGACAAATATAAGCAGTATTAAAAGCTGGATGGCGTCTCACGAAGATGAGATGCTGTCGGACATCAAAAGGCTTATTGCGATTGACAGCGCAAAAGGGGAGGCCATGGACGGCTGCCCCTTTGGAAAAGGTCCCGCAGAGGCTTTAAAGGAGGCCGGGACCATAGCCGCAAGGCATGGTTTTGCCGCCTGCAACATGGATTCATACGTACTATGCATAGATATGCCGGGAAAAAGCCATGACAGAGGGCTCGATATCCTGGCACATCTTGATGTTGTCCCGGCAACCGGGGACGGATGGAACATCACAAAGCCTTTTGAGGCCGCCATAAAGGACGGAAAGCTTTACGGAAGAGGCGCGGCCGACGATAAAGGCCCTGCCATGGCAGCGCTTTATGCCATGCGCGCAGTAAAGGAAACAGGCGCAGAGCTTAAGACAGGCGTAAGACTTATTCTCGGAAGCGATGAGGAAAGCGGTTCGCAGGATATAGAATATTATTACTCAAAGGAAAAGCCGGCACCCTTCACCATATCGCCGGATGCCGATTTTCCGGTCGTAAATGTCGAAAGAGGAAGATGTGCGCCTCATGTTACGGCGGATTACGACCAAAAAGGCGAAAAGATAGTTTATATCGAGTGCGGCACGGCGGAAAACGTAATACCGGGAGAGGCAAAGGCAATGTTTGCATCTCTTGATGCGGCAGAAAAAGGCCTTATGACAAAACGTGCACAAGACCTTGGCTGCAGGGCAGAGTTTAACGATGAAAGCGGCGGAGTCCTTATGACTATAAAAGGCAAAACAGGTCATGCTTCGCTTCCCGAGGATGCGGTCAATGCACTTACGGCGCTTCTTGAAGCCTTAGATGCCATCAAAGAGGATACCGTGCTTTTTGGCTGTCTGCATGCGATAAAAGAAAGATTTCCCTTCGGGGATCATTACGGCAAGGCCGCGGGAATAAAAATGTCCGATGAGATATGCGGCCCGCTTACGGCAAGTCCGACTATACTTAAGGCGGCGGAAGGTCATCTCGAATATGTCTTTGACGCACGTCTTCCGGAAGAAGCAAATGAAGAAAATGTCATCGGAGCATTAAGACCTCATTTTGAAAAAAACAAAATGCATATTTCCTGCAGCCATATGAGCAGGCCCCATATAGTAAGGCCGGACAGTCCGTTTGTAGGGCTGTTGCTTTCGTGCTACGAGCAGGTCAAAAATGTAAAAGGATATCCTATTGCCATAGGCGGAGGCACCTACGTCCATGAGGTGGAAAACGGCGTAGCATTCGGACCGGTAGACCCGGGAACGGAAACAAATATGCACGGGGTCGACGAAAACATCCCGGTAAAGCAGCTCACAGAGGCGGCATGCATCTATGCGCTTGCCATACTCGGAGTCTGCGGAGTGGAATCGAAGATATGAATTATTACAGTGAACAGATTTCAAAACTTATAGAGGAACTGTCCTCTTTGCCCGGCATCGGCAGCAAGTCGGCACAAAGGCTTGCTTTTCATATAATAGGGATGCCGCAGGAAAGGGTGGAAAGACTGTCAAACGTGATAGTCGAAGCCAAAAGGAAGGTAAGATACTGCAAATGCTGCCAGACTCTTACTGACCGGGATATCTGCCCGATATGCGCAAGTGAAAAACGCGACCACAAGACCATAATGGTCGTTGAAAACACAAGAGATCTTGCGGCATACGAAAAAACACAAAAGTATAACGGTGTCTACCATGTTTTGCACGGGGCAATATCTCCGATGCTTGGGATAGGTCCCGCAGACATAAGGCTTAAGGAACTCATGGTAAGACTTCAGGGAGATGTCTCCGAGGTCATCATAGCGACCAATTCAAGCCTTGAAGGCGAGACCACCGCAATGTATATCAGCAAGCTCATAAAACCGATCGGAATACTGTGCACAAGGATAGCAAACGGTGTTCCGGTAGGAGGCGATCTTGAATATATAGATGAGGTCACGCTTACAAGAGCACTTGACGGGCGCAAAGAATTGTGATAAAAACAATAGTTACAATGAATCTTCATAGTTTTAAAGAGGCGACTGATGGACAAGTTTGAATATGAATTAAAAGTAGAACAGATCGAAAAGCTCATTCACAGGGGCGATTATGTAACGGCGAAGAAGATCGCCGACGGCATGGAGTTTAAAAAGGAAAAGGACACCAGGCTCTTAAGGCGTATCGCAGAGCTTTACATCGAGGCGAGAGAATACGAAAGGGCGACCATCCTCTTAAGGCAGGCATACAATACTTCACCAAGAGGGATCATGATCCTTGAAAGGATGATAGATGTTGCTTTTGAGAGCGAGAACATCGACCTTGCCGAAGAATGCCTTGAGGCATATGAAAAGGCTGCTCCGGATTCCTCCGAATATGCTTTTAACATGTACAGGCTGTCAGTCGAGAAAAAGGCTCCCGCGGCAGATCTCATAAAATGGCTCGAAGAATATACTTCAAAAGAAATGGATGAAGAATATTCATATCGCCTTGCAGAGCTCTACGAGGAAGTCGGGGAAAGGGCAAAGTGCATCAAGCAGTGCGACTATATAATCGACTTTTTCTGCTTCGGAGAATATGTGGACAAGGCGGCGGAATTAAAGGAAAAGTTTGCCGAGCTTGACGAATATCAGAAGAGAAGGCTTGCAAGCCCCCATGAGTACGAAAAAGAATACAAAGACTATGTCAAGGAAAATGATGTAAAACAGGTACGCCAGGCAAGAGAAGAAGCTGCCGAAAAGCAGATACTCGAAGCGCAGTTAATGGAACAGCAGGAGGCCGAGCTTGGCGAACAGATAACCGGCATAGTAGAAGAAAACGAGAAAAAGAAAAATGAGATAAGCCTTGACGGTCTGGTTCAGGACGAAATACTTCTTGCGGAAAAGAGCCTTGAGGCTGAAAACATTAAGGGCGGCGCAGATGTAAACGCTGCTGTTGAAGATACTGCCAAAGAAGCTGAAAAAGCATCCGAAGCAGAGCCTGTAAGTCTGTGGGCCGGAATCAGAAATAAGCTGAAAAAACAGATAAAGACTCCTTCGGTACTTGATGACGAAGATGAAAACGATCCCGGCTTTTCTCCCGAATTTGACGCTGAGTTCGAACAGGGACTTATAGACGCGGAAGAAGTCGAAAAAGACGCAGAGCTTGAAAGAACCCTGCTTGAAGGACCGGCAGATAAGGATATAACAGGGCAGGCCAAAGAAGATGTGACATTTAGAGAGGAAGAGTCCGCTTCAGAGTCTGAAGAGGCAGACTCATCAGCTTTCGATCTGCTTAAGACAGGCGAAGAAGAAGCAGCCGGGGAAGAGGCAACGCAAGCAGCGGATAAAGAGGAGGCCGAAACAGAGGAACCTCAAAAGAAGGATGCATCAAGAATGCCCATAGCCGGATTTACCGTAAGCTCCGATGAGGACACAGAGCTTGCGGAAGAAGATGAGCCGGATATGGCAGTAAGCGCAGAAACGATAGAAGAGGCGGCAGATAAAGAGGCCGGCGCAGAAGAAGAAAAGGCTGCGGAAGCTGAAGAAGAAGAAAAGGCTGCGGAAGCTGAAGAAGAGAGCGCCTACGATACAAAGGAAGCAATGCAGGAAGCTAAAGAAGAAGCAGAAGAGGCGTCAGAGGAAGCTTCAGAGGCTGCAGGGGCAGCTGACGAAAAAGCAGGGGAAGAGGAAAAAGCTCCAAGCCCCGCAGAAAGCGCCATCTCTGCATTCCTCAAGGCGTTCACATATAGGCCCGACATAACGGAAACAAAAGCGGAGCCTTCCGAATTGCCCGCAGAAGAACCTGAAAATAAGGCTGAGGCAGATGAGGGTGAGGTAAGCTTTGATGAAACAGAGCCTGACGAAGCGCTCGACTGGACTCTTAATAATGAAGAGGAAGAGGAATACCTCAAAAAGCCGGAGAAAAAACAAAAAACGGCAGCCCCGCGTGAAAACGAAAATAAGGATCACGAACTCATCGCTCCCGACGGAAACTTTATGGTCGCATGCGACAACACGGAGGACGGCGTAAAATATGCAACAGAGCTTGTAAGAAGGATGAATAAGGACATCCGCTTTGAGACCATTGCAAAAATAAAGGCGAGCGCCTTCAACAGATCCAAGTTTGGCAAGCTGATGGAGGATTACGATCAGGATGTAATGCTCATCACAAATGCCGCAGAGCTTACCCCATCATCGGCATCATCCATTCTCAAATGGATGAATGAGAACGAAGACAACAGCTGCATCCTTGTTGATTCGGGAGAAAATCTTGCTCAGCTTGAACACAGATCTCCCGATTTCGCAAAGAAATTCAAGGCACAGTATGACTATCAGGCAATGCCTAAGGAAAAATGGATGGAGATGGTCGACGAGCTTGCAAAATCCGAAAATGTCATACTCGATGACAGCGCATTTGAACTCTATGACAGATATCTTACCGAAAGGGAAGAAAACGGCGATGTTGTCGTAAGACAGGATCTTGAAGATGCTTTCTATAATGCCGTAAATAAGGCTGAAAAGTTCTCGATCGGAAACTTCTTCTCGGGAATGGTGGCATCAAAATATGATGAAGACGGAAATCTGATCCTTAAAGCAAAATATTTCGATTAAGAAATGTGAAAGAGAGGGATGACAAATGGGCTGGGTAATGGTAACTATAATCGCGCTGATCGCAGGGTTTACCCTGCTGGGTCTTAAGCGCGGCTTTGTAAAGGTCGTCATCGGCCTTGCCTCGATGTTTATCGCCATAGTAGGCGCGGCTCTCCTCACGAAGCCCGTAGGCGCGTTTCTGGACAAGAATACCGGAATAAGAGCGTCCATAGACAAAACGATAGTATCCTTTGTCGACGAACAGATCGAAAATGCAAAACAAGAGGCTATGAAAGCCGCCGGAGTAAAGGATGAATCGGAACTTAAGATCGACGATCTTGTAAAAGAGATCGACGAACTTCCCTTGCCCTCCTCCGTTCGTGACGTGATCACCGATGCCGCCAAAAAGGATGTTGCGGCTACCGGGCACGCAGCGGCTAAGGAGGCTGCCGAAAAGCTTTCCGATGCCGTGATAAACGGTATCGCCTTCATCGGTTGCTTTATAGTGTTACTCATTGCACTTATCATAACCCGTACTCGAGCAGTTGAACGGAGTACTCGGCGGCGTTTTGGGATTTGTCGAAGGCATAGTAGCCGTCTGGCTATTCTTTGCCGTCATTATGGCTTTCGCCGGCCAGGATTGGGCGCAGGATGCGCTAAAGCAGATAAACGACAATGAGCTGCTTTCGGGATTTTATATCATAAATCCGATACTGAAGTTGTTTTAAATATTTAAAGGAGTGTGTCATGGGTTACCCTGACACACTCCTTTTTGAATTGCGAAGAGCTGACACACTCTCTCCCTACCCCAGCCAGGTAATATGATTCAGCGGCCAGTATGTAAACAGCGCCTTGGCAACGATCGAATCTTCGGGCACGGTGCCCCATGCTCTTGAATCGGAAGAATTGTCACGATGGTCTCCCATCATGAAATACTGGCCTTCGGGAATCGTATAGGGCCCGAAATTGGCAAGACGGTTAGTATGGAAGCTTTCTTCAAGATACGGCTCGTCAAGCGGTTCTTCGCTTCCGTTTATATAGATCCTGTGGTTCTTTACCTCGATGGTATCGCCGGGAAGTCCGACAACGCGCTTTATATAAAGTGTTCCGTCCGCTTTGCCGTTAAGCAAAAGAGCTTTCTCGGGTGCATAGAAAACGGCGATATCGCCCCTTTGCGGCTTTCCGAAGGTGTATGTGAGTCTCAGGCCTATGACACGGTCGCCCGTCATGATCGTGTTTTCCATCGACCCTGAAGGTATGCGGCAATTGATGATTATAAAGCTTGTAACAAAAAGTGCAATAAGGTATGCTGCGACTATGATGATCACATAATCGAGGATCTCACGCCAAAGGGGCCTTTTTTCTTTTGGCTTCTTTCCCTTCGCATCGCTTCCCTCTTCTTCAGGTTCTGCTTCGACCTTGCTCTCCATGCTCTCTGCGTCATAAGCTGAAGCTTCGTGGTCGCCTTTTGGTGTATATTCTGTATTAGCTGTGTTTTCTAAGTTCTCTTCCATCGGAAAACTCCTCGTTTTCATAAATAGTGGATAGTGTCTGCGGAGGTTTTCCGCGCACCAGGGTATTATAGCACAAAATTTGAAAAAAGGGAAATTTTTCTGCCGCGTAAATATACCATTGATAAAAAAGAATAAAAAGGGTAAAATGTGAGAACAGTAAATAAACGATTCGGGGGAATGACATGGGAATCAAAAGCAAACTTTCAGGTGCGAAAAGACTGGCAAAGGGTATTGCAAAGGACGGATATGCATATACATCGGGCAGCAGGGAATATTCAAAACGAAAAGCGACAAACCCGTTTACGGACATCGGCTTTGACGAATGGAAAAAACAGAGGCTGATCTTTGAAAGACGCGAGAGAAAAGAGCAGCTTTTAACTCCCATGCCTATTGATATGCCCGTTTTTGTGGTAATGGTTGAAGCGGCGGGAAAGAGCGAACAGCTTGAAAGGACCAAGGCATCGCTCCTTAAAATGACCTTAAAGCCCAAAAAGGTGTTTTACGGCCAGAGATCGTCGATGGCTGCCAAGATGGCCGAATATGAGGCCGAATACGCCGGTCGGGATGTGTGGAGCATAAAGCTGAAGGCAGGGGACGAACTCCCTTCAGGCTACTTTTTCAAGCTTTGTCCTCTTGCAAAGGATGCGGATATCATCTATACGGATCACGAGCTTGCGGGCGCCAAAAATGCGGATGAGGTATTTTTAAAGCCCGATCTTTCGGAGGACTATCTGTGCGCTCATGATTATATCGGCCGCTCATACATAGTAAAGAACCGCGTCCCCGAAAGCATGGACGAGGGAAGCTACGAATATCTTCTAAAGGCCATTGCGGAAAAAAAGAAGATTCTTCACTCGGCAGATACCATATGCGCCCTTGTAAATGATGAAGAGGCAGAGGATGAGGAAAAGATATCCGGGCTCATAAAAAGTGTTTACGAAAGTGAGGACAAAAAACCTGCCGCAGTAAGCGTAAAAACAGAAGGCGGGATAAACATCGCAGATCTTTCATGGAAGGAAAAAAACAAGATATCCGTCATCATACCGAACAAGGATCATGCAAAAGATCTTAAGGCCTCGCTTGCTTCGCTTAAAAAACAGACTGTATATAGGAATACGGAGATACTCATAGTAGAGAACAATTCGACCGAAAAAGAGACATTCGATTATTATGAGGAACTGAAAAAGGAAAAGAATATCAGGGTCCTTTACTGGAAAGAGGGCTTCAATTATTCGGCCATTAACAATTTTGCGGCCGGCGAGGCAAAAGGTGATATTCTCCTTTTGATGAACAATGATGTGGAGCTGATAAACGAAGATGCCCTTTCAAAAATGTTATCATTTGTAAACCTTGAAAGAGTGGGCGTGGTCGGGGCAAAGCTCTATTACGCGGATGACACCGTTCAGCACGCCGGAGTTGCGGTCGGATTCCAGGGCGTCGGCGGTCACGAATTTGTCGGCCTTGCAAAGGGAGATCACGGTTATATGATGATGGCCGACTGCGTAAGAAGGGTCTCGGCCGTAACGGCGGCCTGCCTTATGATAAAGAAAAGCGTCTATGATGAGGTCGGTGGTTTTGACGAGGAATATGCGGTCGCCTTTAATGATGTGGACCTTTGCATGAAGGTTTCAAAGGCGGGTCATCAGATCCTTTATCTTCCCTACGCCTGCGGCTATCATTTTGAGTCAAAGACAAGAGGAAACGACACGACCGATGAGGAAGTGGCAAGATTCGGACGCGAAGTTACCAGATTTCTGGAAAAATGGAAGGACGAACTGGGCAGGGGCGATGCCTTTTATAACAAAAACAGGTCTCTTAATTCAATGGCGGAGGATCGTTTCAGAGATCTGTACGGAGAAGGATAATGCAAAAAAGAATGTTGGCGCTGGCAGCGGGCATATTGCTGTTTGTCGTCGCGGTCATAATAATGCTGGCAGTGGGTATTCACAGAGAGTCCAAGGTCGAAGAATATACGGACAGGGAAACACGGGCTCTTCCGACGGTCTCATTCATCTGCGAAGGCATGTCGGCCGATCCGCTTTTCGGGTTTGCGGACAGAGATGATTCGGTCGCCTACGCGCGCACCCTGCTTCCCAGTACCGACGGTACCCTGGAGATATGTTATTCGGATATAGCAAACCTTTCATCGGCAAAGCTGTATCTTGAAAGCGAAGACAGAGAAAGACTTATCGATGAGACAGGTCTTGAATTCTACCGCAGGCACGGGGCGTACAGGAGCAGTTATGATATATCGGTCATGGTCGCAGAAGGTGAAAGATACTTTCTGACCGTAAAGGTAGACACAAAGGACGGAAAGACAGGTTATTACACAACAAAGCTCTGCATAGTGACGGACGAGGATCTTAAAACCAAAAAAGAGCTTATAGACCTTGCGGAGTCCTTTTCAAAGGCAACTCTTTCAAAGGATACCGAGGCGATCGCGGAATATCTCAAATATGATGAGGCAAAGGCGGGAAATCTTTCGTTTGTAAACCTGAGTTCTGCAAGAAGCCTTATTACATGGGCGGGGCTTAGACCCAAGGCCGGCGAAAAGACGCTTGTGATATACGAGTGGGGCTTAGAACAGATCGGCATAGCTTTATGTTACGATGTCTCATCGGTATACGGAAGTGAAAAGAACGATTACAACGTTAAGGAATGCTTTACTTTAAGAAAAAGAGGAGAAAAGTATTTTATCCTTGACTATGAGCGGTTTACGGGTCAGAAATTTGATGCAAGATCCGACGAGATAGGTAATACATCCATACTTTTGGGCGTGCAGCCTGACGGCAGCATGCAGGCCATAAGCGGCAAGGATCAGGATCTGTTCTTTGTTGCGGACGGCGGGGTATGGCATTTTGACGTGTCCGAAAACATGCTTGTAAACGTTTACGGAAACGATACGGATTACTATGACGGAGGAAGATATCCCTACGATATAAAGCTTTCGGGAGTCAATAACGGAAAGCTGTATTTTACGGTGCTTGGGTATATGGGCTCCGGGAAAAACGAAGGTAAAAACGGCATTTCGCTTTATGAATACGATCCGGAGGAGAAGAATGTCAGGATCAAGATGACATCTCTTGCAAAAGGCGATATTGCCGATATAAGAGAGGGAAACGACAGGATATCCTATCTGTCAAAGGATATGCTCTTTACGGTGGATGTCGGAGAAGGACTATACTCTATGGATCTGACGGGCAAGGATATCATATGCCTTATGAAGGACATGGTCCCGGAAAGCATAAAGCTTGACGAAAGCGGCGGAATGGCTGCATGGCAGATAGAAGGAGAGCCTTATGCGATATATTTCATTAATCTTGAGACAGGGGATATAGACACCATAAAAAAAGACAGGGATATAAAACTTCTGGGCTTCATAAAAAACGATATTATTTATGCCGTAGCTTCCGACGAAAAATGGGAGGAATGCGGTTTCCCGGTAAAAGAGCTTTTTGAAAGCGTGGTCGTTTCGGGAATGGACAAAGAAGAAAAGCTGAGCTACAAAAACGAAGGCGGCATGCTGACGGACATAAGTCTTGGGGCAAACAGCATAACCTTCGGGCTTTGCAAAAAAGGAGAAAACGGCTTTTATATAGAGGGAAACGATGCCTTGAATATGGCTTCTCCGCAGAATGCGGGTACTTCATCCATAATTATGATCGCAACTTCGGAAGCCAAAAGAAATTACTATTACATTACTCTGCCGCAGTCGACAAACAAAGCAAAGGTGTATTCTTCGGGCAGCGCGAAGTATTCGCTTGAAGGGGCGGCAGAACTATTTGCGGATGCTGCAAAGAGCGAGGCCGGCTACGAAGCAATAAGCTATGGCAAGAGGATCGCAAAAAGCGAAAGCCCGGCCACAGCGATGAAGGCGGTATTTGATTCCTTCGGAACAGTAACATATAACGGCAGCCGCATCTGGGACAGGGATGCCAGAACGCTCTATCTGACACTTAATCTTCCCAAGATGGTCTGGACCGAGGAGGGCCACGAACAGGAGATGGCTGCAATGGCAAGCCTTGAGCGTGGCGTAGACATATTTGTGCACGCAGGTGTTTTATCGGGAGAGATAGAGCAGGCCGACGCTAAAGAAAGGGAAAAAGGAAACAGTATCTGTGAAGAGCTGAAAGGTGTATATAAAGAGAGGCTTGTTGCCCTCGGAAGGTGCGATTATCAATACCTCCTTTACTATATCAACAAAAAGCATCCCGTGCTTGCGCTTTGCAATGACAATACATCGCTTCTTGTGACGGGATATACATCTACAAAGCTCACGATATATGACCCTGCAGACAGGACCACCACATCATATGAAAATGAAGAAGCGGACGCTTTGTTTAAAAAACTCGAATGCTTTTTTGTCAGCTATGTCTGATGCAAAAGCGGTCAAAAACGTTGTCATTGACAAAACAGGGTTAAAAACTTATAATAGGCCTGTTATAGTATGATAGGAGCTGTATGACATCGCCGTTCGCTTATAGAGGTATTATCTATGAAGGTTTTACTGGTTGGCTCATCCGGCGGCCATCTGACACATTTATATATGCTTAAGCCCTTTTGGGAAAAGACTGAAAGAGTCTGGGTGACCTTCGACAAGGAGGATGCCAACAGTCTTTTGACGGGAGAAAAGGTCTATCATTGTTTTTTCCCGACGAACAGAAGCCTGAAAGCGCTGCTGATAAATACAAAGATGGTCTATACCATCCTTAAAAAAGAAAAGCCGGATGTCATCATTTCGGCGGGTGCCGCAGTGGCTGTCCCTTATTTTTATCTCGGGAAGCTTATGCGCATAAAGCTAGTTTACATGGAGGTATTCGACCGAATGGACAAGCTCACCATGACCGGCAAGCTCGTCTATCCGATATCGGACGCATTTATAGTACAATGGCCGCAGCTTAAAAAGAAATACAAAAAGGCCATCAATCTGGGAAGCATCTTTTAGTTTGCCGGATCATAAAGGACATAGGTGACAGGAATGATTTTTGTTACAGTCGGGACCCACGAACAGCCCTTTAACAGGCTGGTCCGCTTTATGGATGAGATAAAGGGGAAGGGGCTCATAAAAGAGGATGTAGTTATACAGACCGGGTACAGCACATACGAACCCGTTAATTGCATCTTTAAAAGAATGTTTCCGTATCAGGACATGATAAGGCTTGTGGATGAGGCACATATAGTCATCACACACGGAGGCCCTTCAAGCTTTATAATGCCGCTTCAGGTAGGAAAGACCCCCATAGTCGTTCCGCGCCAGAAGATATTCGGAGAACATGTGAACAACCATCAGCTGATATTTACCCGTGCCATGAAAAAGGAACGCGGAAATATAATAGTGGTCGAAAATATAGAAGATCTCACCCATATTTTGAACAATTATGATGAGATCACGGCAGGCATGCCGATGAATCTTTTTAACAACAACAAAACGTTCAACAGAAAATTTGAAAAGATCGTACAGCATGTGCTTAATAAGTAAATGATCCCTTACCGGTTATCCGGTAAGGGATATAAATACAGGAGGATATCATGAGTAAAAGTTTTGCGGATCTGATGAAGAAATTATCAGAGTGTGAGAGAAAAAAGGTGGCTGTTGCAGCGGCACAGGATTCAAATGTGCTTGAAGCCGTAAAGGCAGCAAAAGAGAAAGGCATCGCCGATGCCATCCTTGTAGGTGATGAAGAGCAGATCAGAAAGATAGCTGCCGAGATCGGAATGGATCTTTCCGAATATGAGATCGTAAATGCCGAAACACTTGAGGAAGCTGCACATATAGCAGTTTCACTGGTACATGACCATAAGGCAGATATGTACATGAAGGGCCTTGCAGATACAAAGACATATTTAAAGAGCGTTCTTGACAAAGAGGTAGGTCTTCGTACCGGAAAGCAGCTTTCACATGTTGCTGTTTTTGATGTTCCCGGACATGACGGCCTTATGTTCCTTACGGACGTTGCCTTCAATACCTATCCCACACTTGAGCAGAAGGTGGACATAATCGCAAATGCCGTAGAAGTTGCAAATGCGTGCGGTATAGAAAATCCCAAGGTCGCACACCTTGCCGCAGTTGAAGTGTTAAATCCCAAAATGCCCGAGACGGTCGATGCCGCAGAGCTTACAAAGATGAATGATGAGGGCAAGATAACAGGCTGCATCATCGACGGCCCCCTTTCACTCGACCTTGCAATGGATCCTGAGGCTGCAATTCATAAAAACGCAACAGGAAGAAAGATAGTCGGCGATGCCGATATTTTCCTTTTCCATGATATAGACGCAGGTAACCTTGTTTACAAGTGCCTCGTTCACACCACAAAGTCCGTAAACGGCTGTATCCTTGTCGGAACAAGCGCACCCTGCATCCTTACATCACGTTCGGATACTTTTGAAGTAAAATTAAATTCCATAGCGCTTGCTGCAGTCGTTGCTCATGCCATGGACGAAAAAAACTGATCGGTAAGGAGGAAAGCCATGCTTAAGATATTAGTTATCAATCCAGGTTCCACATCGACAAAGATCGGTGTGTATGAAGATGAAAAACAGATAATGGAAGAGACACTTCGTCATTCCACCGAAGAATTAAAAGACTACGCCTTGATAGTAGACCAGAAGGATTTCAGAAAGAAGGTCATCCTTGACGTATTAAAGGAAAAGAATATCGACCTTAAATCCATAAATGTGGTAGTAGGAAGAGGCGGCATGTTAAAGCCCATAAGCGGCGGTACATATGCGGTCACAGACGATCTTCTTCACGACCTTTCAATAGGACGTCAGGGTCAGCATGCATCAAACCTCGGCGGTATCCTTGCAAGAGAGATCGGTGATTCCATCGGCGTTCCCTCATTCATTGTTGACCCCGTTGTAGTTGACGAACTTGCAGACGTTGCAAGATACTCAGGCGTTCCCGAACTTCCCAGACGTTCTGTGTTCCATGCCCTTAACCAGAAGGCAGTCGCAAAGCGCTATGCAAAGGAAAAAGGCGTTCCTTACGAGAGTCTCAACCTTATCGTTGTACATATGGGCGGCGGTGTTTCTGTCCGAAGCCATATCGGCGGAAGGATAGTTGATGTAAACAACGCTCTTGACGGCGAAGG
>CADAQV010000050.1 GCA_902790095.1 uncultured Lachnospiraceae bacterium
TAGAGCGTACGATTCACATTCGTAAGGTCACAGGTTCGACCCCTGTAATCCCCACCATAGAAAATACCCAACCATTTGGTTGGGTATTTTCTATAACGGCATTATTGGGGGGGCGAACCGTAGGTTCGCTCGTAGTAGGAGGTGAGTAAAAACCCCAAACACGTTTGGGATTTTTCGAACCGACGCCCTACGAATTGTTTGCGCCAAAAGCGCAAACAAACCCCTGTAATCCCCACCAAACTGTTTATAAAATAGTTTTTGACTATTTCGCAATCTGTAAATACCTGTTAAATCCCTTGCAAAAATAGAGGGTTATTTTTTATGTCATTTTTGCAACAAAAAACATGTCAGAAATTATAATTTACTTCTATAATTTCGGCTATTAAATCCCCAAATTAGCATAAGAGTCCGTAGATCGTTCAGTACCTTTGCGCCATCTTTGCAGGAGATGGCGCTTTTTGTTGCAGCTGCTGTTCTTTAAATTGAAAAAGCCGCCAGCGTTATTACTGGCGGCATATCTTAGGTTAATTATCATCCGGTAGCTACGAATAGCTCCTTTTGCTTTGCGCACCATTTTAACCACGCTGATTCGCTCGTGTCGTCCGGAATCGGTACTGAGTCGTCAATGAACGGCAAAGGCATATCCGCAATCAGATTTGTATTCGTAACAACGACCTCATAGGCCTTTTCGGCGCCAAGGTATGAAAACTCATCCAGCATCTCCTCTGTTGTTCTAAGGTAAAGAGGCGGCTGTTCGTCCGCATCCTTCATATCCTTGCCCGACTGGATTATTCTTCTGTAGATCTCATCCTCGGGGTTTAGGAAATGCGAATCTCCCGTGGCAACTACGGGCTTTTTTAATATCTTTCCTATCTCAACGACCTTGCGGCTCAGTTCCTGAAGATCCTCTACAGTCCTTATGTCATGCTTTTCGTCCTTTAACAGATATGCGTCGTTTCCCGCGGGCATGATCTCAAGGAAATCATAATATCTTGCAATATTTATAACTTCCTTCTGCGATCTTCCGTCTATGATGGCATCCATCACCTGACCGGCCGAGCATGCGCTGCCTACAAGCAGACCTTCCCTGTACTTGGAAAGAACTGACTTCGGTATCCTGGGGAATCTTGAAAAATAATTAAGATGAGCCATGGATACCAGTCTGTAAAGGTTGAATCTTCCTATTGTATTTGTGGCTATGATGGTCACATGGGATGTCCTGAGCTTTTTGACCGTTTCCGGCGTGATAACGCATCTGGCATTAAGGTCATTTAATGTCACAAGGTTCTCGGACGCAACCCTGTCCATAAGCTTTATGAATATCCATCCGCAGCATTCGGCATCATCTACCGCGCGATGGTGGTGCTCTAAGACTATCTTCAGATCCTTTGCGACGGAGTCAAGCGTAAACCTGTGAAGATTAAGGAGCAAGGCACGGGCAAAGCCCACCGTATCTATAAAAGGCGGCTCGAATACTATTCCCATACGGGATGCTTTTTCGGTCATGAAGCCCATATCAAACTTTGCGTTATGGGCGACCATGATGCAGCCTTCGCAAAACCGGAGAAACTTTGGAAGCACCTCTTCTATTACGGGCGCATCCGCAACCATGGCATCATTTATGCCTGTAAGCTCTTCTATGCGGTAGGGAATGGCTATGGGCGGGCAGACAAAGCTTGAAAAACGGTCTATGATCTCCCCGTTTTTTATCTTTACGGCACCGATCTCGATCACATGGTCTTTTTCCGCGGAAAAGCCCGTGGTCTCTATATCGAAAGCCACATATGTCTGCTCGGCAAGCTTAAGATCGTTTGCACGCTCGACAGTGTTTAATTCATCATCCACAAGGTAGCCTTCGCAGCCGTAAAGTATCTTAAGGCTCTTATCCGAAGCCTTGATAAGATGGGAAGCGTCCGCAAAAGCGTGAACGACGCCGTGGTCCGTTATGGCTACGGCCTTGTGCCCCCAGGCTCTTACGGTGTTTATAACGTCCTCAAGATTTGAAACGGCATCCATTTCGCTGGACTTTGTGTGAAGATGCAGTTCCACCCTCTTTTCGGGCGCATTGTCCATTCTCTTTGTCCTGAAATCGGCGCCCTTTCTTATACCGAAGACATTTGTGATGGCAAATTCCTTATTGTAATCGTCGTACTGGCACTTGCCCTTTATCTCGACGAACATTCCTTTTGAGATATTCTTTTCGAGAATATTCTTTCTTTCAAGGTCAAGGAAGAATTTCACCATTATGGTGTCTGTAAAATCCGTGATCGGCACCGTAAAGATAAAGAAATCCTTTTTCTTTCTGGTCTCGCGGATCTCTGCCTCGCCGAGCCTTCCGCGGATAACGACAGTGCCCAGATCCATGACAAGATCCTGTATGGGGGTGAATTCGTTTTCGTCAAATTTCTTTCCGAAAAGATAGCCTTCGGGAAGCTCTTCGGGTGCCTTAGGGTCTGTCTTTTTGCCGCCGCTTTTAAGCTTGCCCTTCTTTACTGCCTTTGCTTCGGGCGCGGGTTCTTCTGTAACGGGCTCAGCAGGCGGAGCTACCGAGACATATTCGTATTCATATTCGGGTTCCTCTTCGTAGCCGTAGTCCGCGGGTATATCTATGGGGTGCATGTATTCTTCCGGCCCATCCTGCATAGGGCTTTCCTGATAAAGATCGGCTGCGGGAGCGGGCTCGACCGGCATAGCACCGATATTTTTCTTAGGTTCTTTTGATGCGGGCGCGTTTTTAAAGCCAACGACAACGTCAGCTGAAAAACCGAGCCTGTTTATAAGGATGGAGCTTACTCTTTTTGCTATGGAATCCGCATTTTGGCGGGATAAGAAGCTGTCACGGATGGTGATGGTAATGCGGTCACCGTCTATTTCCCATTCCGAAGCTGCAAGCATGGCATGCTGCGCCCTCGAATCCTCGATAAAATCATCCACTATGCTGTCTTTATATTCGTCTATTACCTGTCCGAGGGTATACTTTTCGGGAAGCGTGAAGTTTTCTATAATATGCACGCGCTGGATGTCGCTTTCGGGATAATACTGGTCATAGATGGCATTTTCCATGCTGATTATCCTGTTTTTGGGCACAAGAAAATCCGCATGCAGATAGACGCGAAGCACTGTATTGCCCTCTGCATACGAAAGTCTTTCGATATCTGTATTTGCAAAGCTTTCGGTAAGAGCCTTTGAAACGCTTAAGGAATCAAAGACCTCAAAAAATCTTTTAGACATAAACTCTTCCTTCTTTCCGGTTCATTATAAACCTTCGGGTGCATTTTAACAACTGTTTTTGAAAAGTATATTGTATGCAGTAAGGCCGTTATGACATTTTGAGTTCAAAACCTTATAATTCCTATTGCTTTTTTGTTTTTTTTCGGTAAAATGGAAAAGAATGCCATTTAAAGAAAAAGAAACGGAGGACAACTATGATAGCAGCAAACAATGTTACTCTGCGCCTTGGAAAAAGAGCGTTATTTGAAGATGTAAATATCAAGTTTACGGAAGGAAACTGTTACGGACTCATCGGTGCGAACGGCGCCGGAAAATCCACATTTTTAAAGATCCTTTCCGGAAAATTGGAGCCCACAAACGGTTCGGTTACAATAACTCCCGGACAGCGTATGTCCGTTCTCGAACAGGACCATTTCAAATATGACGGCGAGGTCGTTTTGGACACCGTTATGCAGGGAAATGCAAGACTTTTCGAGATCATGCGTGAGAAGGACGAGATCTATGCAAAGGAAGATTTCACCGAAGAGGACGGCATAAAGACCGCAGAGCTCGAGGCCGAATTTGCACAGATGAACGGCTGGGAGGCTGAAAGCGATGCCGCAAACCTTTTAAACGGCCTTGGTATTGAAACGGATCTTCATTACAAGCTTATGAGCGAACTGAACGGTTCCGAAAAAGTAAAGGTACTGCTTGCAAGGGCGCTTTTCGGAAATCCCGACATACTTCTCCTGGACGAGCCCACAAACCACCTCGACCTTGCGGCTATTGCATGGCTTGAAGAATTCCTTATAAACTTTGACAATACAGTCATCGTTGTATCCCATGACAGATACTTCCTCAACAAGGTCTGTACACAGATCGCAGATATCGACTATTCGAAGATCCAGCTTTACGCCGGCAACTACGATTTCTGGTACGAATCCAGCCAGCTTATGATAAGGCAGATGAAGGAAGCAAACAAGAAGAAGGAAGAAAAGATAAAGGAACTGCAGGAATTCATCCAGAGATTCTCCGCGAACGCTTCCAAATCAAAGCAGGCAACCTCGAGAAAGCGCGCTCTTGAAAAGATCGAGCTTGACGAGATCAAGCCCAGCAGCCGCAAGTACCCTTATATCGATTTCCGCCCCGAAAGGGAGATCGGAAACGAGGTCCTTTCAGTCGATCATATTTCTAAGACGGTCGACGGAAGAAAGGTCCTTGATGATGTAAGCTTTATTGTGGGTCGCGAAGACAAGATCGCATTTGTAGGCTCGGATGAGCTTGCAAAGACCACCCTTTTCCAGATACTTATGGGCGATATCGAGCCCGATGAAGGTACCTTTAAATGGGGCGTTACGACTTCGCAGTCATATTTCCCCAAGGACAACACAAAGCTTTTCGATTCGACCCTCGAAATAGCCGACTGGCTGCAGCAGTATTCGCCCATAAAGGATATGACCTATGTAAGAGGCTTCCTTGGAAGAATGCTCTTTGCGGGTGAGGACGGCGTAAAGAAAGTAAACGTTTTATCCGGTGGCGAAAAGGTAAGATGTGTTCTTTCCAAAATGATGATAAGCGGCGCAAACTGCCTTGTGATGGACGAACCCACCAACCATCTTGATATGGAAAGCATCACGGCATTAAACAACGGAATGATCAAATTCCCGGGCGTTTTACTCTTCTCCTCCCGCGACCATCAGATCGTTCAGACCACCGCAAACCGTATCATAGAACTCGTAAACGGCAAGATCATAGACAAGATCACGACATATGACGAATATCTTGCAAGCGATGAGATGGCTATGAAGCGCCAGGTATTCCAGGTACACGACTCTGAAGAAGAGGATGATTAATAAAATAACAGGGGCTGTAAAAAACAGCAAAAAAAATCAGCGGCAGGCTTTTCGCCTGCCGCCTTTTTATACATTTTTAATACAGAATGCTCATCAGTCTGTTATGCGTCGCAGCAAGATCTGTTATAAGCATTGAATTGAGGCTTGTCCATCCGATATCATCAAAAGGAACTCTGTATCCTGCCTGGAAACCATATCCGAGATAAAGGGATGCGTTGTTTACAAAATACATCACTACATCACCGGGCATGTTTGTTGTAATGTTCGGAAGAGCCGCATTGAGGAAGCTGTTTATCGTTCCGAGGTCGCTTGCCTGAAGCTTTGCAAACATAGCGGTAAGGATTATACGCTGACGCTCGGTACGCTTGTAATCCCATCCCTTTGTGTAACGGTTTCTTGCATATGCGACAGCCTGCATACCGTTCAAATGAATATGTCCTGTGGTGGTCACATAATAAGGTGTGGGGTCAAGTCCGATGCCCTGGCACATCTGCTTGATGTAGATAGCCATAACATTGGCTTCTTCATCTGTGACATCTATATCAACGCCACCCAAAGCGTCGATAATGTTTATCATGTTGTAGAAGTTGACTGTAGCATAGTAGTCGATATGGATCTTGAAGTTTTCTTCTATGGTCTGGACAAGCAACGGACCTGCTCCTTTTCCGTGAGCGGCGTTAAGCTTTGCGGTTCCTTTTCCCGGAATATTTACGCAAAGGTCACGCATAAAGGAAGTGAGGGTTATGGTCTTCTTGTCGTTATTTATGGTGCAGAGGATCATGGAGTCTGAAAGACCGTTCCATGATGAACCTGCTCTGGTATCGATACCTATAAGGAGAATATTCTGAACATTTGCGTTTTTCTTTACTTCAACGTTTTCAAGAGCCTTGGCATTTTCTTCGGCCTGCTTTGAGACCTCTGCCGCCATTTTTTCGAGCTCTTCGGGCGAATAGCTGCTGCTCTCTTCGTTAGGATCATACTGCACGTCGAATGCATCAATTATCTTGCTTATGACTTCTTCGGGGTCGGTGCCCTGGGTAGGGTCCTCCGTAGGCATGGTCGCAATTACATCTTCATCCGCAATATAATTGAATTTGTGAGCATAACCGTTTATAAGAAAATAACCTACAATTACTACGGCAATGATAATGGTCAGCAGAGTGCATACAAGAATTATTATGTTCCTGCTGGTCTTCTGACCCTTATTCAGCTTCTTCTTTTCTGACATAAACTATCCCTTTCTTTTGATCCTGCCTTATTAAGATTAACATAGGACATGATCGCAGCTACAGTCTTTGAATCCTGTATCCTGCCCTCGTATATCATTTTGACAAGAGTTTCTGGCTCACAGGCCTCAACATCCAAAAATTCATATTCATCAAGATGCTGATGGCTCTTTGTAAGCCTGTCTGCGACAAATATATCTATTGTCTCGTTGCAGAATGCAATGGCTGCGACAAGCTTTATAAGAGGCTTCAGATCCTCTTTTCTGCTTGTGTAACCCGTTTCTTCTTCAAGTTCTCTTAAAGCCGCATCTATGCCGGCTTCTTCATTGCTGTCCTTGCACCCTGCCGGTATTTCAAGCGAGATGCGGTCTATGGCATTTCGAAACTGCCTGACCATAAGGATGCGCCCGTCAGGAAGCACGGGAACGACTGCCGCAGCCCCTTTGTGCTCCAAAAAATCCCATTTTTGAACGGTGCCGTCCGGCATCTGTATGCCGTCCTCGTACATCGTTAAGATGGTACCTTTATGAACCGGAGTCCTCGATATTCTTTTTATCTCTTCCATACTACTTTGCCTTATCGTAGCAGGCATTTGTAGCCTCGAAAAGCGCGTTTCTGAAGCCGTTCTTTTCAAGCTCTGCGACTGCGGCTATTGTGGTACCGCCGGGTGAGCATACATTGTCTTTAAGTTCGCCCGGATGTTTGCCTGTCTCAAGCACCATTTTTGCGGAACCCAGCACAGCCTGTGCGGCAAAGCGATATGCCTGCGCGCGGGGCATGCCCTTCATCACAACGGAGTCTGCCAGAGCCTCTATGAACATATATACATATGCCGGAGAGCTTCCGCTTGCGCATACCACAGCGGGCATGAGATATTCGGGAACCTTTTCAAATTTTCCGAGAGACGCAAAGATCATCTCGATATCTTTTATCTCTTCTTCCGAAAAGAGCTTTTCGTCATAAGATATTCCTGTCATGCCCTCGCCCACAAGCGCGGGAGTGTTTGGCATACACCTTACTATCCTTGTGAGGATACCGAGCTTTCCGAGAAGCTCGTCGATGCTTTTTCCCGGTGCAAGAGAGATTATCACATGGTCGGGAGTGATGACATTTACGATATTTTTAAGGACTGTATCGTAAACATTCGGCTTTACGGCCAGAACGAC
Source organism: uncultured Lachnospiraceae bacterium (assembly GCA_902790095.1). Taxonomy (GTDB): domain Bacteria; phylum Bacillota; class Clostridia; order Lachnospirales; family Lachnospiraceae; genus UBA4292. The sequence goes on from CADAQV010000050.1 coordinate 7,456, forward strand.
ATATTTTGATTTGCTGGCAAGCTCTGCATTGCTGTCGGCAAACATTACTCCTGTTTCGTGAAACACTTCTTTGCAATGTTCCTTGTCATAGTCCGTAAACAAAAGCTCTGCAGTGTCCACTGTTTTGCAAAGGCCTTTAAGCATGGCCTTTCCCATATTACCTGCTCCGATAAAACCTATCTTTGCCATAAAAGCCTCCTATTTTGTTTCGAGGATCTTGTCTGCGCTGGCAAGCTTGACACTTAAGGTAAATATTTCCGCAGCTTTCTTAAGCTCTTCAAGAGAAGGATAAGAAGGTGCGATCCTTATGTTGCTGTCGTGAGGATCTTTGTGATAAGGATATGTTGCGCCTGCGCCTGTCATAACAACGCCTGCTTCCTTAGTGAGCTCGATTATCCTCTTTGCGCATCCGTCAAGCGAATCGAATGCGATAAAGTATCCGCCCTTGGGGTTAAGCCATGTTCCGATGCCAAGACCTCCAAGCTCGCGCTCTAAGATCTCCAAAACAGCATCAAACTTGGGCTTAAGGATGGCCGCATGCTTTTTCATATGCTCAAGCATACCGTTGAAATCTCCGAAGAACTTGACATGACGAAGCTGATTTACCTTGTCGTGGCCGATGGTCTGAACGGTCATCTGTTTCTTCATGTCTTCGATATTCTTCTTTGATGTTCCCATGGCAGCAATACCCGAACCCGGGAATGTTACCTTTGATGTGGAACAGAATTTATATACGATATCCG